>JAYVYS010000044.1:0-15828 GCA_043784005.1 Isosphaeraceae bacterium | reverse complement strand
TTTTCAGTGCCGACAACTCCCGCGGCGAACTGCGCGTCTTCAGCGCCGGTAACCGCCGCCGCCAGATGCACGAGCACGTCGATCCGGTCGAACGCGGCGGGCAAGTCGCGAGCGACCCGAAGATCGGCCCGGACGACTTCAACCTCTCCCGGCCACTCGTTGCCGATCAGCCGAGTCGCCGGACGAACCATACCTCGAACGACGTGGCCGTTCCGAAGAAGTTCGGCGACGACATGACGGCCGAGAAACCCATTGGCTCCGGTGACAAGTATTTTCATACCGGCACGCTCGCGATCCCGGATGCGACCCCGCCGCCGTTGGGCTTGAGGTCATCGACAAGCCGGTTCACATCGAGAATCTGCTGGGCCGTGACCGGGGGTTCGGTCCCTTTATCGAGGGCATGATACGTCCGAGCCAAGAGTTCCCAGAGTCCTTCATAAGCACCCGGCCCGCCGCTCAGTTTTCGGAACAAGCTGCCGTATGCCGATCGTTTGATCGCCTTCCCCTCGTCGAGGCCATTAAAGAGCGGGCGGAGAGGTTTCGGGCCGCCTCGAAGGCGATCGAAGGTGAGGCGCGTCTCGAAGAGATTCGCCGCCGCCTGCATCTTCGTACCGTACACTCGCAACCAGAAGGCGTCGGGTTGGGTGCGACCACTGAAACCGAGCGAGGCCGTTCCGCGCTCCGCGTCCACCAAGGCATGAAATTCGTCGTAAGGAAGCGGGCCGGGAACCGCGCTCCGCCGCGCCCAGACCGTCTGCGCTGAGCGATGAGCGCCGACGAACACATGGGCGAGCGAGGCCAGATGCGTCAGGAAATCGGCGATCGCACCGCCGGGCAGCGACAAGATCGGATGAGGTGCATTCGGGTCCGCGAAGGGGCTTCCCGGGCCAAGGATGTCGAGCGTGATGAAAACTTCCACATGCGTCACCTCGCCAAACTTCCCGGTCTCAACCTTGTTGAGGATCGCTCGGGTCGCTTTATTGAAGAGGTAGTTATAATCTTCGACAAGCGCCCGTCCGCAATGGGACGCCTGGCCGACCAGTGAGACAAGTTGGTCGTGGGTCACGGTCGCGGGCTTCTCGACAATCACATGCGAGCCGGCTTTCAGGGCCTGCGAAGCGAGCGGATAATGTGAGGCCGGCGGCGTGGTGACGTGGACCACATCGGGCTTGACGGCGTCGAGCATCGCGCGGCTGTCGGAGAACCACGCGGGGACGCCGAATCGCTCGGCGGCGGCCTCGGCCATCGCGGGTGAGAGGTCGCAGACACCCACGATCTCAACCCCTTTCAGCTCGCGAAGGCAGGCCAGGTGCTGCTTGGCGATTTGACCGGCCCCGATCAACGCCGCCTTCAACGGGTCACCCCCTCGGATTCGACGATCCTGGCGGGAATACCTACGGCCGTGGCTCCCGGCGGCACGTCGCGGAGTACGACGCTGAGCGCGCCGAGCTTCGCTCCGCGACCGATCCGGATGCCGCCGAGCACCTGGGCGTAAGCTCCGAAATCGACGTCGTCCTCAATCACCGGGACGGGACCATTCTCATGACGATTGCCGATCGTCACGCCTTGCCGGAGGGTGCAGTTGGCACCGATCACCGAATCAACATGCACAAAAATGTTTCCAAAATGAAAGATCCTCAGTCCCGGACCGACCTGGACCGACTTCGGAATACTGATGCCTGTCAGGGTCTCCGTCACGCGAAAGGCCAGCCAGTAAAACCGGTCGCGGACCCACTTCAACGCGCCGGGCTCGCGGCGATCGTTCCTTCTGCCGAAACGGTAGACCGCGATCGCCCAGATGGACTGTTCCTTGAGCCAGGGGCGTTTGGGATAACGCGCCAGATCAGCCTGCCAGTCGGGATCACGCATCGGTTCAATCCGCCAGCACTTGCGAGGCGATGAAGCTGTTTCGGCAATACCCTTCACTGTGGTATTGCGTGAACGTGAAACGTCCTTCAAGTGTGGCGGTCCACTCGTTGAAGGCGCGACGCTCTCCTCGACGCGGGTTTCCTTTGAAGGCGAACCAGTCGTCGAAGACAATAATCGTGCCGTCTTGAAGCACCGGCTCAAGCACGTTCAACACGCTCGTGGTCGAGCGATATAGGTCGCAGTCGATATGGATGACGGCGGCTTTGGTGATTTTGTGTTTCGTGAACGTCTCGGGCGTGCAGGTCTGGTCAAACCAGCCAGGAATGCATGTCACCCGGTCGAGGGGTACGCCATACCCTTGGATCTTGGAGCGGAACACCTCGACACCCGCGGCGTATTGCCCTTTCTTGAAGTCCGTTCCCCCGGCGTCGAGGCCTTCCAACGTGGGCAGTCCTTCGAAGGAATCGAACGCGAAGAATCTCATGTTGTCCCAGATGGCCTGGCGCTCTTGAGCGTCTTCGCGTGACGAGTTATGCGAAGTCTCAGCGCGACGAAGCGCGAACGCGACCTTCAAGGCAAGGAATGCCCGGCTGAACCCCCACCCTTCAAACACCCCGAATTCCAGATAATCCCCTTCGATCTTTTCAGAGGCCACGAATTGGGCCACCTTCTCGAAAAGGGTCAATGTGTTGATCGGGTTGATCGGCTGGAGCCGTTCCGGAGGAATGACGAAACGCCCGAGTGAGAGTCGAAGAGGGTTCAAGAGTCGCTTAATCATCGGCATCGTGGGGGTCTCGTCACCGTTTCGAAGGCAGGGCAAGATTCAAGACGAAAGCGGGGCGGTGGACTTGTATTCGATCAGCCTCGCGTGACGGCCTGCGCGGTAGTCGCGGAGGTAAAGACATTGGCCGGCGAGATGAAACGGCTTGGCCAGCATGGTGAGCCCCCCGTAGGCGATCGCCGCGAAGAGCGTCCCTGTGCGTCCTCGGTTCTTCAACGCGATCCGGGCTGCCTGCGCGGCGGGGGCGATCAATAAGACTAACGCGGCAAACAGCGCGGCGCCGGGACCGCCAATCGTCGCGCACAGCGCGGTCGCGCTCAGGAGAACCAAAGGCCAGCCCAAGGCCCAGATCCGCGCGCTGACGATCTGGCGTCGGAATGGGTCGTCACGCCCCTGGATTTTGCCGAAGCGGGTGGAGAAGTCGAGGCCTCCGTAGCCCGTGCGGAACTGTCGTTTGGCCCACTGGCCGAACTTGAGCATCGCCGAGTCGTGCCAGGTCATGTCGGCGTCAAGTCGAAGGACGGAACCCCCGCGCGCGCGAAGGCGCTGGCAAAGCTCGGGCTCCTCGCCTGCGGGAACCGTCGGATCGAATCCGGCGACCGCGCGAAAGGTTTCGACCCGGAACATGGCATCACCGCCGCAGGCTTCGGGCATGCCGTCGGGGCCTGTTGAGCCGATCGCCATGTCCCACTCGACATCCGCCAGGCGGTTGTAGAGCGATTTCTCGGGAAACCGTTCGCGTCTTTTGCCGAAGACGACCACGGCCTTGGGTTGGTCTTCCAAGGTTTTGCGTGCGAGGTCGAGCCACCCTTCGGCAACCTCGCAGTCGCCATCAAGGAACTGGACGAAGGCGACATCCGGGTCGAGCTCGACAACTCGGGCGAATCCTTGGTTGCGTGCTCGGGCTGCGGTGAACGGGATCGAGAGGTCGAGCGCCACCACGTCAACGCCAAGTGATCTCGCAACTTCGACGCTGCCGTCGGTCGACCCCGAATCGACGTAAACGATCGTCGATTCTCCACCCCGCTCCCGGAGTGATTCCAGGCAGCGGCGGAGCCGTTCGCCTTCATTGCGGGCGATCGCCACCACGCCGATGGCGCTCAAGGCAAGTGTCCCACCGAGGTCCGTCGCGGCAGGATTCGGGCGGGAACGCCCACCGCCGTCGCGCCAGGTGGTACATCGATCAGAACGACGGCGTTCGCGCCGATCTTGCTATCGTCTCCCAGCGTGATGTTCCCGAGCAGGCACGCGCCGCAGCCGATATCGACGCGATCGCCGATGGTCGGCAGGTCGTGAAGCCGGTCAGTGCGTGCCACACCGAACGTGGTGTTCTGGCGAATCTGAACATCGTCGCCGATCGCTCTGGCGTGCAAGACCATTCCACCGTGGTGCCAGATCCGCACGCGACGTCCCAGGCCAACGGTATAAGGCAGGCTGATCCCGCATGTCCATTCGACCCACTTGTTCAGAAACCGATAGAGCATCGTCAGCGGAACCCGGATCAGCTTGGGACGCACTCCCATCCGCCAGTTGCCGAAGCGATGCACGGCAACGGCCCAAAACCCCTGTTCGAACAGGTTCCCCTCGTGTGTCCGAAGGTCTTCGCGTAAGAGCGCGAAAAACCCGAGGTCCGAAGGGTTGAGGTTTCGATCGCCCCGGTTCAAGGGTGCGATTTCAGAGGGTTGCGTTTCGAGGGTCGCCATCAGATCGAGGGTCGCCTGAACGTCATCGGCAGAAAGTTATAGCGGAGGAAATCCCAAAGGAAGAGGCGAGACTCAATCACGGGGCGACCGGTCAAAGTGTATCGTGCGCGGAACTGGGCGAATGCCGTCACAAACGCGAGGTCGGCCAGCACGGTCTTGAGAACGCCATGATTCGTGAGGAAGTAACGCCTGCGCGCTTCGAACCAGTATCGGGGCCGCCGCCGAGAGGTGATTTCCTGGGTATCGGTCACGCCCGACACTTGGCCGACCAGATGAACAACCCGAGACGCCGGCACATACCAGCATGGCCAGCCCGCGCGGAGGGCCTTGAGGCAGAAATCAACCTCTTCGTAATACATGAAATAGGCTTCGTCGAGCAGTCCGGCGGCTTCGAAAACCTCGCGACGGATCATCAGGCTCGCGCCGGCGACCCAGTCCACGCGACAAGGCTCTTCGAGAGGCTGGTTGGTCCCCACCCACTGCCGGAGCGCCTTTGAGACCGCTCGCAATCTCGCAGCGCCCTCGAATTCGCCAGCGACGGAGGGGAAGTGGAACCAGGATCGCTGGGGGGAGCCGTCGGGATTTTCGAGCCTGCTGCCGGCAAGGCCGACGTCGGGATGGGAATCGAGAAAGTCGATCAGGGCTGCGAGTGCTCCCGAACGTACGATGGTGTCAGGATTGACGAGCCAGACGTATCTCGGTGGATTGGTGGAGGCGAGTGCGGGACGGATGGCCGCGTTATTGCCAAAAGCAAAGCCGCCGTTGCGGTTGAGCGGATGGACCGAGGCCCAGCCTTCCCAGCCGTTTTCGCGGATCGCCGCCTCGATCGTGGGGACCGATTCATCTCCCGATGCGTTATCGGTCACGACCACCCGCGCGCCTTCAGTCACACCGACTTCCGGCGCGAGAGACCGCAGGCAGTCAACGACGAGCGTGGCCGAGCGATAATTGACGATGATGATCAGCAGAGACATGGGAGAGAAGTCGGTCTCCGTCCTCGTTTCCAACGTCAAGGGGCCGCCGGGTCCGGCGAATAAGGCCCCTGAAACAATGGCCCGGGATCGCGCTGAAACTCCTTGTCTTCCTCTTGAATGCGGCGTTCGAATGCGGCGAAGGTCTCGGGTGCCCTCAAGTCGTAATAAAAGCTTGTGTCGGTCAAACGGCCCGTCGGCTTCAACGCGCGGAACGCGCGGTAGAGGGGCACGGCTTCATTCTGGACGAGGGGTCCGAACAAGAGCGCCGTGGGAACCACGACAAAGCGTCCCCGCATCGGGTCGAGCATCTGCTTCAGTATTGGCATCGGCTCACGACGAATAACCCTTCGCTCTGCGGGAACTCCAAAATCCGGTGAATTCGTCGGAATGAAGCAGACCGGGTCGAGACCGAGACGGTCGGCCGCCCGGAAGGCAAGGTACAGGCCTTGCCCCCAGTCGTAGTTGGCGTCGACGTAACGATAACCTTCGGAATCACCGCCCCACCATGGATTGGTGTGGGTCAGCGGATCGGGCGAGCTTCGGAGAGTCAGGGCCATGGAACTCGCGACGAGAAACACCACGAAGAGGGTCTTTGCCGACCTGGAACGAAGCGCCCCGAGGATGGTCGCAGTCAGGGCTCCGGACAGCACGGCCAGGAGCGCGAGAAGTGTCGCGAAGTACCGAGGTCCCATGTGAACCTTGCTCTGGCAAGAGAGAAAGACGATCAGGGCGATGGCAAGAGGCAAAGGCGACCGGCGTACGGACGGAATCGCCAGGGCTAGCAGACCCATCACAAACACCACGGCATGGGTCTTTATCGCGAAGACATAAGGATAATAATACCAGGGGCCGAACATCCCTACACGTCCGCGGAACATCATGGCATGTCCCCCCCGGGAGTGGGCCGTCTGGGAACGGAGCACCGACAATGGAGCGGGCACCGGGAACCTCTGGAGCCGACCGACCTTTTCGGTCAGGTCGGAACCATGATACCCGAGTGCTGAAAGGATCTTGTAAGCCCCCTGATTGGGGCTATCAGGGTTGAGCAGCGGGCCGGAGTGAAAGCCGTTTGCCGCCCAGCTCACCACCAGGGCGAGGCCGAGAACGACAGGCACTTGAATCAAGGCGAAAACAAGTGACGACCGGACGAACGGCCGAAGCCCCGATTGTTCCGTTTCCTTCGCGAGCAGCAAGGCGAGCCGATTTGTCAGGAAACACGCGCCGATCAGCAACATTCCGATCGGAAGCATCGAGATCTTCAAGGCCGTGCCCAGGCCAAGGAGTGCGCTGGTTGCCAACAGGCGGCGCGGGTTTGGATCGTGCTGATAAGCATCGTAGGCCAGAAGCGAGAAGATGGCGAAGGGAACGACGAAGCCGTCGGCGGTCGCGAGAACCTCACAGGCTAATAGGTTCGGCTCGATCGCGGCGAACATTGCCGCCGCGCCCGCCCCCCAAGGACCGAAATATCGCCGAGCGAGTGCCCAAACCGCCCAGACGGTCGCGGGGCCTGTGAGCACCAGGTTTGTCCACCGCGCGAGCACCAGCATCAGAAGCTGCAGGTTCGGTTGCAGAGGGAGTTCAAGGGCGGTGGCGGTCCCTGATGGGGCGGGGAGAGTGATGTGTCGCCACGCCAAAACCGCCGCGCCCGGCGCGTTCTGAATCCAGCAAGTGAGCGGGAGCACCCCGCGCTCGATCAGCCAGGGGGTATCGCCACCGCCGAGCCAGGATCGGAGCCCCAGCGCGATATATCCGCCCTCGTCGTTCGTCGGGCTCAGGGCGGAGATCGAAATCCCTCCAAGCAACAAACAAACGAGCGTCGCGAGCGCCGGTGGAACCAGCAACCGCGGAGTCGAGCAGACCGAGGTCGTTGTCGTCATGGTCTTGGACTCGATGTCTCTCAACTTAGACCGTGACGACGAGGGTTCACGGCCAAAGATTCTTCGCATGCCGTCGCATCGGTGGGGCGCGCGGCGAAGTGCTTATCGAAAGGACGGAGATACGCGGCGACCCGCGCGGCCCGCTCTCCGGCGAATGTCGATGCCTGGCAAAGATCGTCGACCTCGCGTCGGAAAATCGGGTACTCACGCGCGGCGGCGGGCGAAGCGTAAGTCACCGGTGCGGACGGATCGGTAAGACCCTGCGCAAGCGTTTCCGGAGGAGGTAGGATTCGCTCGCCTCCCTGATCGGGAACGAGCTCTTCGAGGATCGACAGCAAGAGCAACCGGAACAGGTCGTCTCCCACCGAACGCCCCTGACGGTCGCGATAAACCCTGTAGGTCGTCACCGCTCCGTGAAAATGGACCAAGCGTGGCGGCTCGGCCATCGCTCCGACGGTGCCGTCGGTGTAGTCGAGATACTGAGGGTAGAGCATCGTGTCGAACTCGTGTCTCCCGTGCGGCGAGTCCATCCACTGCCCTTTCAGAGTGATCGGCGGCCGCTTCCTGGCCCAGGGGACCGAGAACATCATCTCCCAGGTGCCGGGGATCTTGTAGCCGATCCTCTCGAAGAAGGCGTCGAGCCGGTATTGCACGCCGAGGGTAACCATCTTGCGGTCGCGGCACTCGGCATACTGACGTTCCAGGCCGTCGGCATCAATGAAGAAGGCGTCAGCGTCGTGCAAGAAGGCGTACTCGCAGATTGAGGATGAGGCTCCTTCCACGATCATCGCCCAGTGCGACCAGTTCGCCGCCGTGCGATTCGACCGTCGTTTTTGCATCCGGTGAATGAAGAAGTGAACGCCCGCGCGAAGCTCGGTCAGCTCAACACGAGGGTCGTCGAACCCGCAGACGACTTTCTTCAAAGCCTCGCCGCCATCTTCGCCGAAGCCGTCGGGAATCACGACGATTTGCTTGCAGTTGGGCGTCTCCATGCGCCGGATTCCCTCCAGCGCGAACCGGAGCAGGAAGGGCATGTCCATCGGCATCGGCATCAGGATGGAATAACCCGGGCCGAGCGGCCTGGCGCGTCGCCAGCGGCCGAAGAGGGTTCCAAGTACGAGCGCTTTGGGATTCAGCATCAATCTCCGTCTCCCGGCCGTGAAACAAGTCCGCCTTGTACGCGGACCCGGCCCGCACCGTGGCGACTTCGTTGCCGACCGGCGATCGGGACGGCGAGCCCTTTCGCTCGCCAATGCCTCGATCGCCTCACCGTGTTCCGTTTTCACTTCCCACTCATCGAACCGGATGGGCGGGATTAAGCTGTGGGCTCGAAATGAATGGAGATGTCGCCGTAAACGGCGTCGGGCCTCTGTCGGAAGGTCGTGTTAGATTCCGTCAAGATCGTCGGCGGCGAATGAGGTCGCCGACGAGCCGAGACGCGATGAAGCCGGCGTTCTTCGCGTAGCGCGGGAAAAGTCGGCGGGGTTCCAGATAGAGGCGGAAGGCCCACTCCATTCCGGTCTTCTGCAAAAACTTCGGAGCGCGGCGGACTCGTCCGGAGGCGAAGTCGAGCGACGCGCCGATCTGCACGCTGACCGGCACTCCGAGCGCTTCAAGGTTGTCCGCGAGCCAAATCTCGCCCTTTGGTTGCCCGAACGCCAGGAAGAGGATGTCGGGACGGGCGTCGCGAATCCTACCGATCAAGGCGTGGTGTTCTTCGGCGCTCAGGTCACGAAACGGCGGGCATTCGGTTCCTGCCACCACGAGCCCGGGATAGCGTTCAGTCATTCGACGGCCCGCCTCTTCGGCCACTCCCAGCGGGGCGCCCAGGAAGAAGACCCGGAACCCCTCCTTGGCCGATCGCTCGCAGAGGTCGAAAATCATGTCCGAGCCGGCGACCCGTTCGGGAAGCGGTGTTCCCGCTAGTCGCGAGGCCCAGACCAGGGGTTTGCCATCCGCCACCACAAATGCCGCGTTATCATTTACGGCACGGAGCGCGGAGACTTCCGACGTGAGCATCGCATAGTGGGTGGAGGCGGTGATGATATACGATGGCGTTCCCGCACGAACCAGCGCAGTAACCGCCTCGACCGCCGCGGTTCGCGTGATCGACGCCAAGGGAACGCCCCAGACCCAAACGCGATTGCTCACGACCACCTCGCGGACTTCGGTCATTCGTCCCTCCCCTGCCCCGTTTTAGGGTGCGCTTCACTTGAGGGAGATTCCGAAATGTCTCCTTCCAACGGCTTCGAGGCTTCGTCCGTCGAGCGTTTGGGGGCTTCAAGCCGCTGGCGAGGGCCTTGACTCACCGCGATCGGACGTCCGAGGAGCATGGGTTCGGATCTGTGGACTTCCTCGACGACCAGCCTCCTCAGCAACATCATCTCAACAAAGACGAGCACAAGCGCCAGGGGCATCATTAACCAACCCGCCGCATCGTGTGCGCGGCTGCCCCCGATTTCCGGACCGAACCACTGAACGGACCAGGCCGTGGCGGTAATCCGCAAGATGTTGGCGATCAAGGCGATCGGCGCGACGCTGAGGCCGAGAACCACGCGAATCCAGGCAGGTACCGGCAGGATGAACACCGCCGCGGCGACCGTCGCCGCCAGGGTCATCATCATCGAGAGCCCATTACAGGCCTCGGCCACCATGATCGGCTGCTTGCCCACGTAGATCACATTGCCTTCAGCAAGCACCCAGAGCCCAGAGATCTTCAGAAGCGTCACGCTTGCCGACGTCGCCAGGCCTTGTAAGGGCTGAGCAAGTAATCCATTCACTCGGGTCGGCAACGGCAGCATGAAAAACAGAAAGACCAGCGCCGGCCACGATCGTTGAAGGAAGGTCCAACCTCCCAGGGTCAGGGCGAGGCACGCCAGCACCAAGGGCAGCGAAGCGGCGGCGGTCCACTGAAATCCCCGTTCGTAGAAAAAGGTCCGCGCCCCTAGTAATACGAGAAGGAGAATCCAACCAAGCTGCCAGGGCTGCGATAGCCTTGGCACCGGCTCCCGAAGCCGTCTCCAGAAAATCCAGAGGGAGACGGGTATCACAAGAAAACCGTGCGAATAATTTGGGTCGGCCGACCAGGTCTCCCAGCACCACGACAGTTCCGACTTGAACGACCAGCCCAGTATGGCCGTGACGACCGCAGCGGGGATCAAGGTCCCGATCAAGCCTGGACCGGTCGCGAGTTCTAGCCCTTCTCCCTCCTCACCAATCATCCAATCTTGTGACGGGTCGTCGGGAGGTGAAGGTGTAAGAAGAGGTGGCTCAGGCTCGTCAGGCTCAACCGTGGTGTTCAACTCGTTCACGGCAATCGCCTCGAATGTCGCTTCGCGACGTGTTCCACATTGGGCCGCCTGAGACTACCGCGGCAATCGGCCATTGGGTTGGCCACGCTTTCCGCAAATCAACTTGGCTCATGCTGGATTGCAGGGTAGTGGTCAAAAGGCGACCATCGCGCCTCTCGATGTGAGGTTTCAACCCACCACCCCGGAATCCATCAGGAGTCCCTTATTTTGTGTTTTCCCCGATCGGCCTGGCAGCGCGGACTCCGTCCGCATGGGTTGCGCCCCGGGGGTTGCCCATCTCGATGTCAGGAAGAAAGTCGAGGACCATCCTGGCCGACATCAGCACTATCCCTAAGGGTCATGCACGAGGCGTTCTCGGCGATTGTGACACGGGCGGAAAACCGCCCGGTCGACCGCTTTAAGGACATGGCTCAAAGCCTCTCGACCTTCCCGAGACAGGGACGGTCAAGAAACGTTATCGTGACGATAACGGGCTCGATTTTCAACGCCCGACATCGTCACGGGATTTCAACGGCTTTGAGACCGGCTCTCGGTTCACGCGGGAGTCTTCGATTCAGGCGGGGTCACGGCACGGTCGCCATGGGCGTATCCGCCGTATCCACCGTAACCATAGCCGTAACTAGAGCCGTTATAGCCATAGTAGAACCGGGATGAGCGAACGCCGTTGACGACGGTGGTCAGGAGCGTGATTCCCGCCGTGGAAAGTCGGCGTCGAGCTCGTTCGACCATGGGAAATCGACTGACGTCGAACCGAGTCGTGAGCACGGCACCGTCGGACCAGCGGCCAATCGTCAAGGCGTCGGGGACAGGGAGAACGGGGGGGGTGTCAATGATGATTAGGTCGAAAAGCTGACGATAACGGGTCAAAACCTGACCGATGCGCTGTCCTTTCAGGAGCCAGGACGGGTCACGCCCCGGGCTTCCCGCGGGAACCAGGTGAAATCCGGCGTCGGGAATCGAGATCGCCGCTTCCTCGGGAGTCAGATCCCCTTGAAGTAGCTCGCTGAGGCCTGGGGATTTCTCTTCGTTGAGCATCCGGCTGAGAGTGGCCCGCCTCATATCGGCGTCGATCAGCAGGGTGGAAATTCCTGCCTTGGCGCAACACGCGGAAAGCTGTGCGGAGAGGGTCGTTTTGCCTTCCGAAGCCGTGGCGCTAGTGATGGTGATACAGCGGCCTCCGGCCCCTGTTCCCGCCACGTGTTCGTCACAAATGGCCACGCGGAGGTGGTCGAGACTCTGGAGGAACTCTTGGAGCCTGGCTTCTCGCTCTTTCGCTCCGCGCTGTCCGGGCTCGAGCCTAGGACCTGGCAAGGGCGGTAAGGCGAAAACTTCCACAGGCATCATCTTGGAAAGGTCTTCCAGGTCGGAAACCCGGCCAATTTTGACCTCAAGTAACACAAACAGCCCCAGAACCATGAACAGAACCGCCACGGGTGTCCCCGCCAGCAGCTTCGTCCGATTGTTGCTGACGGGAATGCCGTTGGGACGTGCGGAATTGACCAGGCTGATCCGGGCTTCGCTCTTCTGTTCGAACCGGATTTGATTGAGGAGGGTCCTGAGCCGCTCCTTCATCAGGTTCGTGCTCTCAAGTTTCGTCTTAAGCAGGGCTGCCTTGACCGCGTCGGTGGCTTCGGTCCGGTTCACTAAATCGATCTTGGCCGACTTCTCTTCGAGTCCCTTCTTCTTGGCCTTCAGGGCCTCCACCTTTTCCTGGGAATCACGCAACGATCGACCGACCTCGTCGGCTCCATCCTCCTGCAACTGAGCGAGGATATCCTTCTGTCGCTGATCGTAGAGGGTGTCGTACTTGTCTTTTAGGTCCATGATCTTTTTGCGGACCGCTTGCAATGAAGGATCGTTCGGGTTCCGGTTCAGACGGTTTTTGTTTTCGAAATCTGCGTTGGCTCGCTCCCACTGATCGAGGATCTTCATAACGTCCGGCTGGGTTTTGAAGATCTCGTCGACCTTCCGGGCGAGGCGAGCGTGGTTGTTCTTCCCTTGGGACTCTTGCTCGCGGCGCGCGAATAATGCCTCGGCCTGGATCAGTTCCAGGTCGGTGCTGTTGAGTTCGTCTTTGACCTTGCGGTACTCATTGATCGTCATGCGGGTCTTGGTCGGAACCGGCAGGTTCGAGCCCCCCTCCGCTGTCTTGACCATGTCGAAATCGAGGTCGATCGTCCCCTTGCTGGTCAGTTCGAGCAGGTCTTTTTCGTACGTGTCGCCTTCCGCGATCAGGTCTTTCTCGAGTGCCTCAAGGTTTTTGATTTGCCCTTTTGTCGCGCCATCCGTCCAGTCGGCTGAGGCCTTCAAATACGACTCGACGACGGAGTTGGCAATCTTCGCGCATTCGTCGGCCGACTCCGAGGTGAACTGGACCTGCAAGAGATAAGACCCGGGCATCTGCGCCACTTCGATGAGCCGTCGCAACTCTCCTTCCGCGTCGCTAACCTTCGCGAGGGAAGGTTGGGCGGCGATCAAGGGGTTGGCAACCGCGGCGGAAAGCACGTTCGCGCTCTTAATGAGTTGCACTTGGGTTTCCATGAAGGTCCCGAGTGTTTCCGCGCTATACATTCCGGTGCCGAAGATGTCTTTATGCCCAGGCTCGACGCGCAAGACCGCCTCCGCGGCGTACCTCGGCTTGACTTTGGCCATGATCAAATAGCAGAGCCCGCCGGTCGCCAGACCCCAGAGCAGCAGAATTTGCCACCAGTGGCGCGTGACGGCACGGATCGCCGCACGAAAGATATTCACCGAGCGCGTCGGGTCCGCAGCCGCGCTCTTGCCGAACGTCATGGATTCGAGAACCGCGGGACGTGCGGCGGAAATCCGCACGGGCACGGCGGGAACATTCGGCTCGGGCCGATCTTTGCTGTCCATCGTCGGGTTACTCTGGCCCAGGGGATGGTGTCAACAAGCAGCTTGATATACGACGGCGTGATACGGGACGTGACACTCGAAAGAGTCCCGGGTTGCCGGAGGTTGTTCTGCAGAAGAAGGATGACGCCCGTCGAACAGGCGGGTCTGACACCGCAGCCGTGCGCTCGGTGTCGAGCGGTGATGCTTAACGAGACTAATCAAAGCCACTCCGTGAAGTCAAACGTAAAAAGCCGAATGCATGGTATCCGGGCCTCATCGCTCTCTTGATGTTCAGACTCTGCAACACGCGATTCGCGGCGAAACGTAAGGGCCTTGGTTCGGGCGGAAAAACCTCAGAAGTCAAGTCTTCACCTTGACACTCCCGACGACCCGACGCCTACGATACAGTATGTCATGAATTCATCCGCCCGCATCTCAACGCGGGCTTCTTTGGGAGATGGCCCAAGGTGAGCGACCGCCGAGACGATCATGAAGTCCGACGTTTTCGAGTCAATTTCCGGTTTTCGGTCGCGCTGATCGCCCTCGTCGCGCTTTCGGGACTAGGAATCTACCTCGCCAGCGAAGGTTCCGAGCAACGCATGAGTCGGGAAGCGATCGCGGTCGCCCAGCGGCTTTTCGACGCGGGCAATCCGGACCTGGCCGTTCGTCACCTCTCCCAACACCTCGCGATCCGCCCAGTCGACGCCGCCGCCGTGGAGCTTAAGTCACGCATTCTTGCACAGACCGCGCAGACAGGCGACCAGATTTATGAAGCCGCCAGGGTCCATGAACAACTCCTTCGCCTCGCTCCAAAAGCCCCATTCAGCCAGGATGTGAGACGACGGCTCGTCTCTCTGGATGTCCGCTACAGTGATATCGTGCGGAGCGAGCCGATCACAAATCAGTTTATGAATGAGCTTTACGCCAGGGCGGTTCGCTATCGCGCCGCGGAGGTGGTCGCCCGCGATCTGATTGAAAAGGGGGGGCGTGAACCGGGCGACTATCTCCTTTTGGCCATGGCGCTGGACGGCATGGCGGTTCCCGGTGACCGCGAGGCCCTTGTGGGCGCGGTCCAGCAATATCGAAACGTTCTGACAATGACCCCCGCCGACCTGACGGCCGCCGATCGGCTCTCGAAGATTTATCAGGAGCGTCTCAAAGATCCTGCCCGCGCGGAGCAGGTTCTCGACGATCTGATTAAAGCGGCCCCCCGCTCGGTTGAAGCCCGGCTGATCAGGCACCGGCTGTTCGTCAAGCTCCACCGCCCGGACATGGCCGCGTTCGAGCTCGATGAAGCGGCCAAGCTCGACCCGACCGAGCGCGAACTCGCGGATCTCATGGTCTCTTCCGCCGAGTTCGCGCTTCGCAGGGGCGATGTCGTGGGAGCCAGCCGCCAGCTTGCTCGCGTGCCTGAGAAGTACCAGGATGACATCAGGACGGTCATGGTGAAGGGGCTGATCGATTTTGAAGAAGAGCAGCCCGACGACGCCATTGACGCCTGGCGACGCGGTCTTGAAGTCGTCGGCGGAAGCGACGCCGACATGAGTTGGTGGCTCGCCTACGCTCTCTTCCAGATGAACCGGGTAAATGATGCCATCCCCTTGGTCAAACAATATCAGCGATTCGCGAGCAACGAAGACCCTAAACTTCGGTTTCTCGAAGCCTTGCTGTATGAGCGGACCGGAAGGCCTTCGCGCGCGCTCTCGATCCTGGAATCCATTCCCCAGCGGATCGACATTCGCTATGAAGGATTGATCGCGCTGGCCCGAGGCCGTTGCTCTGAAGCACTTTGGGACGAGACCAAAGCGCAGGATGCGTACGCCGCCGCCTTGAAAATCGACCCGTCGTCCGTGGTCGCACGGCTGGCGCTTGCCAAATTGAAGCTGCGGAAACGTCCCGATGAGGCACTCAACGAGATCGAGCGAGGGCTTCGGCTCGACCCGGAAAACTTGGCCCTGCGGATCGCGCTTGCCGGTGCGCGGCTTCGGTTCGAATCGGCCAAACCCATCGCCCGACGCTTTTGGGACGATTTCGACCGCGATTGGCACTCCGCCGTCGAAAAATCTCCCACGAATTCGGCCCTGGCATTGATGTGGGCGGATCGGCTTTCGCTTGCGGGCAAGGAAGTCGAAGCTGTCAAGTTTCTCGAAGAAGCGGCTGTCAAATCACCGAAAAGCGCCGCGGTTGCCGTGGCACTGGCCAACGGATTCACCCGGTTGGGCAAGTTCGATAAGGCCCTTGAGGTGCTTAGTCAAGCGATAGGTGCGAACGGTTCGGGCGACCAGGCGGCACTTCGGATCGCGCGTGCCGCCGCACTGACCGCCCAATACCAAGGCCGAGAGGCCCGAAAGACTCTCATCGACAATCTCGGTCGTCTGCCTCTGAGCGAGCAAATCCAGGTCTGGATGACCGCCGGCCAGCTCGATTCGGCTCGAGGCGACCTTGCCCACGCCCGCG
>JAYVYS010000043.1:0-7415 GCA_043784005.1 Isosphaeraceae bacterium | reverse complement strand
AGGACGCGTCAGCGAGTGAAACCGCCGCGCCGGAGGTTGTGGATCGGGTCGTGCGCGTTACCGCCGAGAGCCTGACTCGACTGATGAGCCTTGCCGGTGAGTCGTTAGTCCAATCCCGACAGCTTCGACCGTTCGTCGACTCACTCTTGTCGATCAAGACCAACCACTCCGAGCTGCTTTCCACTCTTCAAACGCTTCAGGACAAACTTTCGACTCATGGAGAGGTCGCGTTCGCCGCTGAGATCGGCCTATTAACACAAGCCAAGACGCAGGCGGGAAGTTCCTCACAGCTTCTCAACGACAAGATCGGGCAGTTCGAAGACCTGGCCAGACGCGGCGAGGATCTCGCGGGAAGGTTGCATCACGAGGTCTTGACGAGTCGAATGCGTCCGCTTTCGGACGGAATTCGCGGATTCCCGAGAATGGTGCGCGACGTCTCGCGGAAGCTCGGCAAAAAAGTGCGATTCGAGGTGGCAGGCGAGAGCACAGGGGTCGATCGTGACATCCTTGATAAGCTCGAAGCCCCCTTGAATCACCTGATTCGGAACGCACTCGACCACGCGATCGAACCTCCCGAGGAGCGCGAGCAAATCCGTAAGCCCGCGATCGGCACGATCCGGCTCGAAGCGCGGCACCGCGCGGGGATGCTGCAAATCACGTTGAGCGACAACGGGCGCGGAATCGATCGCGATCTCCTTCGCTCCAAGATTGTCGAACGCGGGCTGGCCACGACATCAATGGCCTCGCAGTTGAACGAGGCCGAGCTGCTGGAGTTCCTCTTCCTCCCAGGCTTCTCGACCAAGGACAACGTGACCGAAATCTCGGGCCGAGGCGTCGGCTTGGATGTGGTTCAGAATATGGTTCGCGAGGTGGGCGGAGTCGTCCGGGTCACCACGCAGCTTGGGCAGGGTAGCCGCTTCATCCTTCAATTGCCGATCACGATGTCGGTCATCCGCGCCCTTCTCGTGCGAATTGCCGGCGAACCGTATGCCTTTCCCCTCAATCGGATCGACCGCATCGTGATGCTTCCTAAAGACAAGTTAGAGACTCTCGAAGGACGTCAGCATTTTCCAATGGACGGGCACCCGGTCGGCGTGGTCGAGGCTTGCCAGGTGTTCGACTTACCCTCCCGCGCGTCCTCAAACGATTTCCTCCCCGTGGTGGTGGCGAGTGATCGAAGCCACCGCTATGGGGTCGTTGTGGAAGCCTTTCTCGGCGAACGCGACCTGGATGTCAGGCCGCTTGACCCTCGACTCGGCAAAGTTCCGAACATCAACAGCGCCTCGGTTCTCGAAGACGGCTGGCCGGTGTTGATCCTTGATGTCGAGGACCTTGTCCGTTCGATCGATAACATGCTTTCTGGACGCAGGCTGCGAAAAATCGCCGATCCAATCGAACAGGTTCAAAAGCGCGGACCGAAGCGGGTGCTCGTGGTGGACGACTCCATCACGGTGCGCGAGCTTGAGCGTCAACTCCTTGAGGCCCATGGTTATCGGGTCGATGTGGCGGTGGATGGCGTCGACGGCTGGAATACCATCCGTGGGGAAGAGTATGATCTCGTCATCAGTGATGTCGACATGCCGAGGATGGACGGCATCCAGTTCGTCACGCGGATCAAGCAAGATGCCACCCTGCGCGCGACTCCCGTGGTGATCGTCTCTTACAAGGACAGGGAGGTGGATCGTATGAGGGGGCTCGACGCTGGGGCGAATGCTTATCTGACCAAGAGCAGTTTCCAGGACGAGACGTTTCTTCGCACAGTCGTCGACCTGATCGGCGAGGCGACGTGATGAGGATCGGCATTGTCGACGACATGGCGATGGCCCGCGAGACCCTGCGTAGAATCGTTACGTCGGTTCCCGGCCATCAGATCGCCTGGACCGCCGTGAATGGCGCGGAAGCGATCGTTTGCGCGAAAGGCGATAAGCCCGACTTGATCCTCATGGACCTGATCATGCCTGTGCTTGACGGGGTTCAGGCCACGCGCGAAATCATGCTGGGAAATCCCTGTCCGATCCTCGTCGTCACGGCCAACGTCTCGCGCAACATGAACAAGGTTTATCAGGCGATGGGCCATGGCGCACTCGATGCCGTCGATACGCCGACCTTGGGACCACAGGGCGACCTGAGCGGAGCGGGTGATCTCCTCGCGAAGATCGCAACCATCGGTAAGCTGCTTGGGCTCGCCAAGGAACGTTGCGTCCCACATTGTCCCGAAAAGTCACGCGGGGGACGCGTCCCTTCCCTTCCTCCATTGATCGCGATTGGCTCGTCAACCGGCGGTCCGAATGCACTCGTGGAAGTGATTTCCGCGTTTCCTCGGGACTGGAAGTGCTCGGTGGTGATCATTCAGCACGTCGATGTCGCGTTCGCCGATGGGATGGCGCGTTGGCTGGCCGACAGGACCGGTCACAAGGTCAAGGTTGCCGCCGCGAACGAACGACCGATGCCCGGCGAGGTGTTGCTCGCGGCGACGAATGACCACCTTTTGATTGAGCGCGGCTTGACGTTTCGCTATTGCGCCGAGCCTGTGGAGATGTGCTATCGCCCTTCCGTGGATGTCTTCTTCTCGAGTCTGGTCACACACTGGCCGGACCCGGGAGTAGGTGTCATATTGACGGGAATGGGGAAAGACGGCGCGGCGGGATTGCTCGCCCTTCGTAATGCCGGTTGGCATACGATCGCGCAGGACCAAGCCACCAGCATCGTCTGGGGAATGCCGCGCGCCGCCGCCGAAAATGGGGGGGCGAAAGACGTTCTCCCACTTTCCGAACTAGGACCGGCGATCGTCCGGCACGTGAACTCCCACCTTCTTACCGCAGAGACTTCCCCATGAGCGTTGATCTTGGGTTGACTCAACATAAAGTGACCGTTCTCCTCATTGACGACCAGCCGATCATTGGCGAAGCCGTGCGGAGGATGCTTGCGGGAGAGGCGGATATTGTCTTCCATCACTGTAAGGATGCGACCAAAGCCGTCGAGGAAGCCGCGAGAATTCAGCCCACCGTGATCCTGCAAGACCTGGTCATGCCGGATATCGACGGGCTGACGCTGGTGAAGACATTTCGCGAAAACGAATCCACACGTGAAACACCGCTGATCGTGCTCTCCACCAAGGAAGAGCCCAAGATCAAGGCCGAGGCGTTCGCGTTGGGGGCGAATGATTATATCGTCAAACTCCCCGACCGCCTCGAACTCATCGCCCGGATTCGCTATCACTCCAAAGGCTATATCGCCCTGCTTCAACGAAACGAAGCCTATCAAGCGCTTGTCGCCAGCCAGAAGATGCTGAAACATGACGTCGCCCAGGCGGCCAAGTATGTTGTTTCGCTGTTGCCGGACAAGCTCAAAAAGGGCCAGATCAAGGCCGACTGGCGGTTCATTCCTTCGGCTTCATTGGCAGGTGATACGTTTGGATACCACTGGCTTGATGACGACCATTTCGCGTTCTTTCTGCTCGATGTCAGCGGCCACGGGGTCGGGCCTGCTTTGCTCTCGGTCTCGGCCCTTAATGCCTTGCGTTCTCAGTCGTTGCCCGCGACCGACTTTTTGAAACCCGATCAGGTGCTCTCATCTCTGAACCGGGCGTTCCAAATGGATCAGCAAAACGGCCTCTATTTCACCATCTGGTACGGCATTTTCGAGAAATCCACACGCACGATTCATTACGCGGGGGGAGGACATCCTCCTGTGATTCTCTTGACCGGCCCGACCGAGGCTGAGGCGAAAGCCGTCCTCCTCGAAGCCGAAGGGCCGATGGTGGGGGCGATCGAAGACATGGAATTTCCCGCCGCCACGGTGACCCTTGAGCCCTATTCCAAGTTGTACCTGTACAGCGACGGTGCCTACGAGCTCGAACTCGCCGATACCACGATGTGGCCATGGGGGGATTTCGTGGCCTACATGAGCCGTCCGGCCGTCGAAGGGGTAAACTTCATGGACGCTCTCACCGCGCACGGCCGCGTCCTCATGGGAAAACACGACTTCGCCGACGACTTCTCGATCGTTGAGCTTCGTTTCGAATCATGATCCGAGGGAAGACGTGCGTTTTACTATGATAATCTTGCGCGTACTTTCCTTATTGCTGCTCCTTTCCCAACCCGCGGTAGCCAACACCTTTAACGTCGTCACCTTTGGCGCTAAGGCCGACGGCAAAACCGACAACACGGCGGCCATCCAAAAGGCCGTCGACGCCGCCTCGGAGGCGGCGCGTCAGTACAAGCAGGGGCAGGGGGGCGGGGCGGTTGTTTACTTCCCCTCAGCACCCCTGTCTTACTTGGTTCGTTCACCGGTTTTCGTTCATGGCTCGGGTGTCGAGATTCGAGGCAACGGACGGGGATCGATCGTGGAGGCGACCGGCTCCCCCGCGTTCGTCTTCGGCAAATTCGACGGCGGCAAAGTGTTCGGCCCGTCCTATCGTCCCGACGCTTTCAACATCCTCGATCGATCTGCCGTCTCAAAAGCCGGCAGCCGATTCGGTCTGGCGACCCGTGGCGACACGTCGTTAATCGTGCCTGCGCACCCGCTCACGCTCGGATATGGATACCCTCACGCGGACTACTGGGCCACCACCTCGCAGCTGACTCTCGAATTCTTCCTGGTACGCCCCAAAGAGGTCGCCTGGAAGCCCTGGCAGCCGATCCTCGGGATGAGCGGACCGGAAAAGCTGGGGCTTCCCTGGTCGGTCTGGCTGGGAGACACTCCCGACCAGCTTGTTTTCGGCTGGCGAAGCGCGGAGGTCGCCAACCCAGCGATCTCTCGACAGCTCATTATCCCCTTGGGTGACAAACTTAGAGGCTGGCGAATCACCATTCAGCTCGATCAGCTTCAAGGACGACACGCGGTGTGGGTGAATGGCGCAAAGGTCGTGTGTCGTCTCCGCGATCTTGAAGGCCTTCCGTTCGGCCCGAATCAGACATTTGCCGAGCACGATGGTTTCACCCCGTTCTTGATCGGAGCAAGAGGCCCCGCCGCCCCGTTTCAAGACAAGACCACAACGAACCTTGAACTCTTCGGGCTTCGTGTTGCGCGCGGGCTCGTGTACCGGATGGAATATCCCAGCGAGAGTTTCGTTGACGACCCTAAACGTCCGGTTAACGACCTGAATCGCTACTTCTGGAACCTCAATCAAGTTCCCAGGGTCCAGCTCATCGGATTGCTGCCGTTCGATGATCCTCCACCGTCGCGAACGGTGCGCGTTGTCGATGACGGCCACGAGGCAAGTGCGTTCTGGGTGAATGCCAGGACCAACGACTTGCCGATTTTCTCCTCGATCCGCGATATCCAGGTCCGAGGCGCTCTTCAGCCCGCCGTCTTGCTCGGCCAGGTTTTTCACTTCTCCGCCGAACGACTCACCGCGGAATATGGTTATCAAGGAATCGGCTCGCTCAACCTCGGTGCGAACTACACCATTAATCTCGATCACTGTAATCTCGCAGGTTATGACTGTGCGTATTATGGATATCAGCAAATTCTCAGAGCCAAGAATACTTACATCCTTCATGGAGGCCGTGAGACCATTCGCCTGCGAGGCTGTAGCTCGACTTGGGATCAAACACTCGTCGCCTTCCTTCAGCCCGAAGCGAGGATCGGTGTCCACTTGATCCATGACGAATATGGAGGGCAAAACCGTCTCGTCGATTTCTATGTCGATAACGAGACGGCGACCTTCAAACGTGCCGCCGTGGAGGCAGACCAGATGGCCAACGGCGCGGGCTGGCTGATTATCGATGGCTTGACACTCGCGGATTGCGGCAAATACGCCGTCATTCTGCGTCTCAACGGCTTTGGCATCGGCGGAGAGTTTCGCAAAAATTACGTCGATGTCCGTGCCGTGGTCTCGGCACCCAACTACCGCGCCGCGCTCGAAGTCATCGGTAAGGGGTGGCACGGACGCTTCAATGCCGCGCAACTCGACAAGGCCGAAGTCGTAGGCGATGGGGCCTCGAAAATTGTCGTGAACCCTCCTGCGGATGGACGTTGAAATCTCCTGATGGACCACTTTTCAACCTTCTTCGCTGATCCTGTTCGTCGAGAGATTGCCGCTCGCGATCAGTTAGACAACGTCGGTCGACACGATTTTCAGAACGATTTCCCTGTTTCCCTCGATAGTCAAGGTAAACCGAGGCGCGTTTGCGCTCGCGTTTCCTCAACCTTCGTAACGGGAACACTCGAATGTCTCTTACCCTCGAACAGCGTCGGGACATCAATCGCGAAAACGCCAGGAAGTCCACTGGCCCCAAGACCGCTCGGGGTAAAGCCAACTCTCGAAAAAACGCGATGAAGCACGGTCTTCGCTCGGAGGTCCTGGCTCTCCCCCATGAAGACCCGGCGATCATCGCCGAGCGGGCGACGAGTTGGATCGACTATTATCAGCCACAAAGCCCTGCCGCTCAGCACCTTGTCAACGAGTGTGTGCAGGCGACGATTCTCTCGGATCGCGTCAACAGATATCATCACTTCGCACTTTCAGGCCAGATCCGCGACGCCCGAAAGGCGTGGTTGAACCAAAGCGAAGACGAAGTCAAGAAACGCTATGATCTTATGGGTTACGACCCTGCGGAGGCGGTTCGGCTCTTGAAGCGCTCGGGGCTTGGGGTCCGGTCCTTGATCTCGCGGTGGGAGGGATTCCGCAAACGATTCCATGCCGACGGGTGCTTGAATGGGGAGGATTGTGACCAAGCAATCTCACTTCTCGGGTGCCGATCCACGCTTGAGGACATGAAAGAGAATCCCGGCGCGTACATGCTCTGTCTGTTCAACGCACTTGCGAATGTGGCACCTTCGGAGGCTGGCCTTCAGACGCTTTGCGATCCCAAAAATGTGCCCCCGTCGCTCCGTCACAAGATTAAAGACGTGCCCTGTCGCCCCCCCGAAGAGTGTCGAACGTGGATCAAGAACCTCATCACGAAGGAGCTCGGGACGCTCCAGACATTGGCGCAATCGCTCGAAGAAATTGAATTCCTGGATTTTGGCGAGTCGGAGGATCGCGCCTTGATTCTGCACGATGAAACCGACGCGCGATTATTTCTGCGCTACCACGCCGAATCGCGCAACACCTTTCATCGCGCTTTCAACAAACTCGAAAAGACGCTAATCAGCGATGCCGCAGGCGAATCGTGCGTCGAGTCGGAAGCGCCGAACGAACCGAATCCGCGAGATTGGGCCGACGTCGAGTCGGAAGCCGCGATCGAACCCGAACCGCAAGACTGGGCCGACGCCAGGGAGGAAGCGCCGAACGAACCCGAACTGCGAGATTGGGCCGACGTTGAGGCGGGAACGGCTTCCCCGAACGAAGCCGATCTCGACGCGCGAGGGCCCGATACCGAAAACGGGACGATGGGGAAATGGAAGCCGGTCGTGATGAGCCTTTTGCTGATTTTCCTCTTGTTTTCGGCCCGATTCGCGAGCGCCAT
>JAYVYS010000042.1:0-2296 GCA_043784005.1 Isosphaeraceae bacterium | reverse complement strand
CCGGACCGTGCCGGCAAGTCGTTCCTCGTCTTCGGAGGGCTCCCAGGGACAGATTACCGTTTGCGTCACGGTGTTCTCGCATTCGGCGTCAGAAGCGAGCACGAGCCCCATGATGGGGTCGCCCATGATGATCGGCTCGAATCGGGGATAGCCATCCTCCGAGGTCAAACCCGCCAGGGCGACGACGGGGTGATACTCCGTGATGTAATCCCACCCGCCGTTGGCGTTCTCCTGCGGAACCACTTCAATGAACACGGTCCGCACCGCAGGCGCGACCATGGCGACAAGCTTCGGCGGTGGCGGTTTCCGGGTCATGATGATTCCGCTCCGGTGTCAGTAAACCACGTCGGGGTCGAGGGGCTCTTCGTCGTAAAATTCCGCCGTGCCGTTCATGCGCTCGGCCAGGTCGTTCAAGATCCGTTGCCCGTAGTAACCATCCTGCGGACCCTGGTAATGATCTCGGTACAGGTCCGCGAGCGACCGAGCCATGGCGGGTGAATCCTTGCCCTCGACCGTCACCCGCCATTCATCGAGCCCGAGCAATTCGGCGATGATCCCGCCACCTGCGTACGTGACTTTGCCGACAGGGGTTTGGGGTTCGCGGGTCATGTTCGGTCCTGTTCTGTTCAGGTCTGCCTGAGGGGCAAAGAGGTATCGGTTTCTGGCGATTACTCGCGGTTTGAGGCGGTTTCGGCTGCGGGAAAGTTGGGAAGAGGTTAGGAGAAAGTTAGGATTTCCGGGGGGTCAAAAGACGTACTCAGTACAGTTTCCCTTGAACGGTCATGCCCCACACGGGGTCGGAAGTGGACGGAATAAAGGTAGTGTTACTACCTTTAAATTCCGCCTCGATGTCCGGCTCTCCCGGCAACGCCTTGACCGGCAAACCGGCCTCAATCCGCTCCGCCGCAATCTCGATGAATGCGACCCGTTCAGCCTCGGTTGTCGAGACTCCGGGCGCTTCGAGGGCCTCGGTTCGCGCCGTCCACTTCTCGCGCCATGTCGCCGGCCAGGTCGTCAACTCCGGAGCACGCGGCGGCCAGGTTCCCCACGCGGAATGATCGGCGGGAAGCGCTTCGAGCAGGGCGTCTAAGGTCGGATCTTCGGGGGTTGAATCCGGGGCGGTTTCTGCTATTTGTTCGTATTCTTTCGTAGGGTTCTCATACCCTACTGAAACAAGGGTTTCAGCGTCCTTGTGAACCCCCCAGATTGCCACGGCAGAGTTAAGGTAACCCATTGCTCCACCTTCCTTGTAAACCATACGAAAGAATACTAAGTAATTGATGTTCAAAGCCTGAAACAAGTCTTTTCAATTGTTTAGTAGTGGTACGAAAGAATGACGAAGAATACGAAAGAATGGACTCGAAAGAGGTCGCCTTAAGGCAATGAAGGTGAATTCTTTCGTAGGGGGTTGAATTACTTCGTACCACTTTCCGCTCCCCTTCCGAATCGCCAGATTTCGGCCTTTCGGCCTGGTCCTGATGACGCCGATTTGGGAGCCCGATGGATCTCTCCGAGGGTGAGAAGCTCGGCGAGCATGGCGCTAATTTGGGCCTTCGCTTTGTTCCCCCCGAACACCTTCGCAGTGATATCGGTTCGGGATAGCCCCTCGGGCGCATCGCGAAGGGCGTCAAGCAACTTCTCAGAATCAGAATCTCCGAGGCGGTCTCCGAAGATGAACCGGGCCGACGCTTCGGCGTATTCCCAAAGGGCCAACGCGGCAACCATGTGCTCCGCCCGCACGACGCTGGATTGATCCAGGACGGCATACAGGCACGATAGGCGGGTCACGTGAGCTTCGGCACGGCTCAAGAGCGCCCCAAGGGTTCCGGGCTTCCCCGCCGACAACTGGCCATAGATCCCACGCCAGATAGCCGTAGCCGCTGGGTCTCGCCTCATCCGTCCGCAGGTCCGGGCGAATTCACGGATCATTTCGAGTTGAAACTTGATCGGCTCCCATTCACGCTGAAAATCAGGTCCTTCAAGGTCACCACCATCGGGGAGTTCTTTCGAGCGCCGAACCGCAAGCCAAAGAAATCGATTGCCGAACCCGTTGTTTGAATCCGCCTTGAGAAGATGCTTCTCGATGTCTGCCCCGGTCACGTGGGCGATAATCGAGATGAAGGCCCCGGTTGCTCGATTCGCGGAGTTCTTCGCCATCGTGGCCAGATTGCCGCTATCCCACGCCTGACGAATCACATCGGAAAGGGTGTTAGTGTCTCGATTCATCGCCTTGAGAACGCGCCCCATCTCGGTCTCGATGATCAACAGCCGCTTGTCAGGCTCGCCTGGATCTTCA
>JAYVYS010000041.1:0-7589 GCA_043784005.1 Isosphaeraceae bacterium | reverse complement strand
GGCTCCCCGGACCCATCAAACTGGCCGTTGCCGCCGCTTCGAGGTTTCCGCGTTGTCGCGCGATGATCTCGCCATAAGCCTGAATGAACCAGCGCGCATCCTCCACGCGGGCCGTGGGAACGAACGTTAAACCGGGAGGAAGGAGGGACTCCGACCAGGGAGTGCTCGGCACCGAAAGTCGCCAACGGGCCTTCGATCCAACCGCCGCATGGAAGAACGCATCGTGTTGCAAGCCTCCCTGGATCTCGAAGACGCTCAGAGCGTAGCGCGACTTGCCGACGGCCGAGGCCAAGACCGTCTGACGATACCGCGTCACCGACTCGGGATAGGCGTGTGGATCGTCGAGGGTGACGACCTGAAAATCCGGATCGGCCGCGAAGAAGAGAACATTTCCTCCCGGTGCGGGAATTCGCGCCAGGGCTAAAGATTCGCGCTGGTTCAAGCCGTCGACGACGACGGTGTTGTGGCTCGCGGAGGCGCGTTCGAACCCCGAAGGGACACCGTTGGTCTCGTCGAGGTCACCGAGCACCGTTTTGCCACCGACCGCGAGTTTGAGAATTTGCCGATGCTGGGCCAGGGGACCGAACGAGGGAAGCCCTCGAAGCTCGACGTCGACCGAATCCTCTCCCTCTCCGACGGCAAGCCGAGCGACCCCCGCGCCGCCGAGGAGTCGGGGCGTGCGAGGACTTGGCTTCAGCGCGGGCGAGGCCCAACCTGCCTGGAGGACCTCTATCGGAGGGGCATCGGTGATTACCGCCGACCCGGCGGCCCTGGCCAGTGAGAGCAGGGGAATTTCCGTCGGTGCGCGGTCGTCGTTTGATGTCATGGGCTCGATCCAAGAGTCAAGCCGACCGAGCACCCGGCGATGTGCGAGGAGGCCTCCTTGCTGCCAGAGGCCGTCGTGATAAAACCCACGTTTAGTGAAGCGGTCGACGCGGGCGAGCGAGTCCTGAATCAAGGCGGAATCATTCAAGAGCCGTCCGACCGCCAGCATCCCGCGATAGGCCGGCAAGGACGCCTCGCTCGCGTCGTCGGGCTGGCTTCGGACAAACTCCGCCGACGCCCGGAACAGATCGCGTTCGATCAAACGAGCTGGATCAGTAACACCGAGCGATCGGCCGGCTTCCGCGATGGCGGGATCGGCGCGAAGGATCGCATACGCCACCACGAGCGTGAGGGGAACATTCCCACTCCCGGACGATTCCCATTTGCCGGTTTGATAACCCGCGCGATAGGGGGGCTTGAGGTCGGCACCTTGAAAGAACTTCAACGAGTTCGGCTGGTCGAAATGTGTGGCATACGCCGGATAAACCTGGGCGAACTTGACGAGCAACACGGCGGCAAGTCTCGCGAGCTGTGGATCTTTTGACCCGGGAGGCTGTTCGCGGTACTTCACCGCCGCATAAAGCGCAGCTTTCGCGAGGAATTCTCGGGCGCGGTCGTCGGACTTGGCGGCAAGATAGAGACGTTCTCCAGGGTAGCGCTGATGGTCGGCTTCGACCTCGTGATAGGGGTACTTGTGGGTGATGCCGGGCAAGACATCGACCACGTCTTCGGGGACGGGTTTCTTCTCTTCGTGCGCGGGGAATTTGTCGTTGGGAAAGGACGCGCCGCAATGTTTGCAGTGGAGCGACTGTGGCCTTTCCAACGACCATTCGAGCGGGTCGTCCGCCTCCGGAGCGTCACACGCTGGGCATCGACAGAAATGAATCCCAGCCTGTATCGGCACAAGCGCGGCGATCGCTCTGGGTTCGAGATCGAGCAATTTCTTGGCATTCGCGCTGGCCCAGAAGCTTGATTCCCAGGCATCGGGCAGATCGAATCGCGCGAAGACATCCGCCGCGCCTGACGAATTCGACCCAAACGCCACCGCAAGGATGATTACGAGGACAAGGGGTTTAAGACTCGCGCATGAAGTTGTCGGCATTGTGGGCTCCATCCCGTCTCGCGATCATCGGAATCGCTTAAACCTACGTGTGTCGAAGCATTGCCTTGGGACAAAAACGAACACACCCTGGAACCGTTATTCCAACGGTTGCAAAACAGGAAGTGATTCCCGGCCTATCCCTACATGGAATGGTTTCGCGGACCCTCAATGATCTGGCAATCTCATCAGAGCCGAGTCGAGAACCCCGGTCTTCAGCGAATACAACCCGACGGCTCCGACGGTTTCACCTTCGACCAGTGCGAGATTTTTCTGATGCGACTGGGCTTGCGCCAGAAGCGAATTCCGATGCGATTCACATGCGAGGCCGTAGCTTTTCAACTCATGGCTCGTGCCGTTGCTCCAGGGTGCCGCGACTTTGAAGTGTGCGGGCGCCTCACAGCCAAGAGCCGAGCAGGTCGGCTCGTAATGAAACTCGACTTCCGACGTGATCATGCCTCGTCAGTCTCCTGGCAGGCGCGGGACATGCGAAAGCGCCACATCTTGACGTGGAACACCGATTGGTTACGATCCTATACGTCTTTCGGGAAAGGTTCAAGCGATGCGGCGAGCCCTCTCGGGCAGTTTTTTGACGCTCTTGCTTCTTGGTCCCTTCGCCGCGCAGGTGGAGGCCGCCGAGGCGTTCGCGCGTTCCTTCGCCGAATTGCTCCATCCCGACGTCATCGAGCAAGAGCGTGCCGAGGCCCCCGGTTTTGGGGATGTTGCCCTCCAGATCGCCTCTCATCATGTCCCGCATCAGGGTCAGCCCGCGCTGCCTGTCTTCGAGGGCCTCGTGGTCTTGCAAGTGCTGACCCGGTCGGGATTTGCCCGGACGGTGAGAGCCTGCGACGACCCCCCTTGGCCATCGCATGACCGCGCCCGGCGGCTTGCATCGCTCCAGATTTTCCTGTGTTGAACGGTGGATTCGCGGTTCGTCGTGAATTTTTTTACACCGTATCGATTTCAGGAGAGATTCCATGCCCTCCCTTCGCATTTCCGCACGCGCCCGAGGTTTCACCCTCATTGAACTCCTGGTGGTGATCGCGATCATCGCCGTGTTGATCGCCTTGCTCTTGCCCGCGGTTCAGGCGGCGAGAGAGGCGGCCCGACGCGCCCAATGCCAGAACAATCTCAAGCAGATCGGCCTGGCGATGCACAATTATCACACCGCGCTCAATGTCTTCCCGCCCGGATACCTGAGCCGGACCCAGAACAACTCGACGGCCCCGGATGCCATCGAACTGGGGCCGGGTTGGGCCTGGGGAACCATGATCCTTAATCACTTGGAGCAAGGACCGCTCTACAACGCGGTGAATTTCAGCCTGCCGATCCTCGATCCAGGTTCGAAGACGGTTCGTATTTCGGTGATCTACGGCTATCTCTGTCCGAGTTCCGTCGGCGACGGACCAGCGCAGCTCAAGCTTTCGGTGTTGCCGACCCCGGCTTACACCAACGACATCACCGTCAGCCAGTACATTGGCTCGGCAGGCCAATTTGAAGTCGCCGATTCGCCCGCCGACAATAACGGGATCTTTTACCGAAATAGTGCGATCGGCGTTCAATCGATCTTGGATGGGACGAGTGGAACACTGATGGTCGGCGAACGCTCGCGAAACATTGCCGACTCGGTCTGGGCGGGCGTGGTGCCCGCCGCGCAGGTTTGCACGAATCCGAACTGGAGAGTCAAGGACTGTGAGCCTTCCAACGTGATGGTTCTGGGGCACACGGGACCATCGCCGGGGGGTCAGCAATATGTCGACGTGCCGAACTTCAAAGGGGCCGGGGCCGATGACTTCTGGAGCCTGCACGCCGGCGGCTGCAACTTTCTCTTTTGCGACGGCTCGGTAAGGTTCATCAAGGAGACGGTGAATCCCAAGATTTTCAGCGTGTTATCGACCCGTGCCGGTGGCGAAGTTGTGTCGAGCGACTCGTATTGACGATCGAGATCGTCGCGACGAATTCCTTCTTTCCGAATTCTTGAGGCGTCCATAAAGTCTCCACCGAACCGGGATAAATTTAATCTCCTCCCGCCGGTGCCTACAAACCTTCGCACCCCATCACGGTACCCCGCCCTCGCGCGACACTTGAGGGCGGGACCGTGACACGTCTTCAGTACACCACGAGCCGCGCCTTTTCGAGAGAATCCACAGTGATCCCGTCCCCGACGTAATGAATGTCGTCGTCCTCGGAGTACATGCAGGGCCAATGGCCTCCGGCGAACCAAGCCCCGCTTTACGGCCGCTATCATCCGACGTTTGCTGGATTTCGAGCCGCGATTGAAGAAACAATCGACGGACTTTCGACCAATCACGCTGATCAACTGAAAACACTTATGACACTAATCTTCCAGCCGTTCCAGGAAGGATGACTCATGCCCGCGTGACGTATAAGTTGCCATGCTGGAGTTGGTGGAGCGTATCCCGGATCGCGCTGAGGCGAATCTCCGCCTCTTGCTCGCTACGGGTCCGAAGCGTCTGCGTCTATTCAGTCTCCCTGAATTTGAACGCGGCGTGCCGGTTGCCTTTTACGCAACGAATTCGACATTCCATCAGGACCTCGTGAAGGCGATCCGGGGGGTGTCCCCCCGTTATACCAACACAAGACCCTGAGACCGGTAAGAGCCCGGTAAACAGGTACCGGGCGTCTTACCGTGAATCGTCATAACGAGTGCCGGAGACAGGACTTGAACCTGCACGAGCATGGTTAGCTCACTAGCCCCTCAAGCTACGATGCATGCATTTGGCTCGGATGGCTTCCGCACCGCTTACACGCTGTAACTTGTTTTGTTAATGTTACTTCCGTTTAAGCCGCTACCATCTCATATCTAGGTCGCATGGCGTTGACGCGGGACACCTTGTTTCAGATTTGTTTCATGAAACACCGCGATGGACACTTAAGTTATGCGACTTGGACGAATCTCGGACTCTCACGACAGAGGCAATCGCACCTGCAAACGCGTAGCTTCGTCCGACAACCGTTGAGGCAGATCCGGCATACTATCCCAGGTGCGTCCCTGCAACAAGCGGCCGCTTTTCTTCTTGTTGGTGCCGCCCCACTGCTTGAAGAAGAACGGGACTTCGCTCTGCTGGCACTGCTCCCGGATTTCTAACACCCATTCTTCGAGCATCGGTCGACATCCAGGACCGGATTCGCCGCCGACAATTGCCCAATGGATGCCGGACAAGTCGAGATCGGCCAACGGCCCCAGAAGGGGCTCAAGAGATAGGAACTTGATGAGTGCCTCAGTGGTCCGGAGGTGGTCAATCCGAAACGTGTAGTCCTGGCGTTCCACACTGACGCCCATCCAGACGTTTGCGGGCCAGTCGATGGCCGGGCTCAACTCGGCCAACCGCTCTGAACGCTTTGTCAGGACTTGGAAGCGATGCCAGTGGGCACGCCTCATCACGTCGAAAACTCGCTGAATATAGTCCTCGGAAACCTCCTCATGGAAGAGGTCGCTCATCGAATTCACAAAGATCGTCTGCGGCTTTTTCCAGCGGAGGGGAATATCCAGGGCCGATTCCTGGATCGTCAAGTCAAAGCCGTTCGTGTATTTCGGATTCCCCATCTTCTGGAGCCGCTTGGCGAGTCGATCCGCATAGCAGAACTTGCATCCGGGGCTGATCTTGTCGCATCCGGTCACGGGATTCCAGGTGGCTTCCGTCCATTCGATCGACGAGTTCGAGCCCATGTTTTTTACCTGATCGAAGGAAAGATGATGGTGATGTGGTCAGCGAGCGTACCGGCCCTGCGAACCGTGCCTTCCGGCAGCGTGACGCTGCTCTTGTCAATAAGACGCTTGAGGGCTTCTTTAAAATTGGAATCGGTAAAGCGTGTCCCGAAATGTCGAGCCGTATGGTCCGCCATAATTTCTGTAAAGGGGATGGTTTGACCCACGTACTCTTTCAGTAGTTCGTCTCCAAGGTCGTCAATCGGGTCTGGATCGCCAAGACGGTCAAAGAGAGACGCTTGTTTCGGCCCGGCCGAACGACGCTTCTCGACGGGATTGAATCCAAACGATGCCACACCGCCTTCCGTTGCCGAACTGTGTTTTGAAAAGATATTGCGAATGATTCGGTCGGCCAAGTGTGCCTTGCTTGCGAGGATGATGTGGTGGCTGGTTCTGGTTCCGTCGTCGTTCGTGAACGTGAAATACGGGGCATATTTGACACCAAAGGTCTTCAGTTCCTCGGCGATGGCATGGATGACGGCCTTCTCTCGCTCCGGTGGATTATCGAGACGGTCCACTTGAAAGCGTAATTCCTCAGCCCTCCGTTCGCCGAACAATTCATTCATGTTCCGGTTCATGATTGGCTGACTTAGATGCATGTTTACGCGGTTGAAGTTGAAGAAGAAAATGCAGTCTGTTCCCCAGTTCCGTACAACGTGTTTGATCAGATCCAATAACAGCCCTTTATAGCCCCAAGGATCAGCAAACAGGAGAGTGGGTACGAGTCGATTTTGCTTAAAGTGATTCCTCAATTGGCCGTCCACCGTGAGATTCAGGAAGGAAGGCTTGTAACGCATCCGCTCAATTCCGGGTAGTGCGTTGACTGCGGATTCGAGGGAATGGACGTGATCCGGACTGTCGTCATTGAAAAGCGTGACGAGCCTGTTCCTCATGGCTTCGTCGTTGATCGCTTGTTCGAGTACCAAGAGAGGAGTTGATTTGAGGCCGTCCCCGTAAAGGCTCGGGCCGCAATATAGGTCGATGTATGCGAGCCGCTCACTTCTGGCTTTACTCTTGAGGACATGAAACCATGCCCCGAAATACTCATGAATAATCTTTGCCTTAACGATGGATTTGTCAGAAGCCTTGTCGAAGAACGTGTCAATTGCCAGGAGTCGGCCCTCATCCACTCATGAATCGTCGGAATGCTGTACGTACGATCATAGATCCGCCGTTCCCGTGGGTCAAGGGCTTATCTCATTGTCATTTAGGCTGATTGAATCCCCTCACTTGTGTTCCGCCGTCATACTACTCCTCCGAACTTTATTCGTCCGCCACGCAAGTGGATTCGGCGATGAGAATCGAACCACTCAGGACATTTCTTGAATGGTCGCACTGTCGTTGGACCGCGATGAAGACCGGCCGGCTCAGTAGCAAGCCGGTGGCGTCGGGGCTCTAAATCGCTCGCCTTGTTCCGCCTCTTGGGCTGCGATAAACTGGTCAAGATTACATGACTGACAGCAAGCTTGGCAATCTGCGAAGCCTGGATAATGGCGCGCGGTAATGAGTCCTGGAAGAGGAAGACATAAACGGCATGGGCAACTTTCAGGACAAGGTTGGGTTCATCAAGTCGGTCGCGGAACTCCTTCGGGGGGATTACAAGGAGTCGGAGTACGGCAAGGTGGTCCTTCCCCTGACGGTCTTGCGGCGGCTTGACTGCGTGCTTGAGCCGACCAAGGCCAAGGTCTTGGCGAAGGCGAACGCCCTGCCCGCGAATGCCGACGAGGCGATGAAGGACTTGATGATCTGCCAGGCGGCGGGTCAGCAGTTCTATAACCTGAGCAAGTATACCTTCACGTCGCTCTTGGCCGAACCAAACGACCTCGCCGCGAACCTGAACCATTACATCAACAGCTTCTCCCTGAGTGCCCGCGAGATCTTCACCGAGAAGTTCCGGTTCGGGGATCAGATCAATCGGCTCGACGAGGCCAACCT
>JAYVYS010000040.1:0-7446 GCA_043784005.1 Isosphaeraceae bacterium | reverse complement strand
CACCCCGCTGTTGAGCACGAAAACGCGCGGGTCGCTCTCCAAGTTGGCGTAAAACGATACAGTGCCCGGCTTCAGTTTCCCGATCCGTAGTGTGCCCCCTTGATCCAACGATTTTCGGGGTCGCTTGTCTGAGGTGCCGACGGGCTCACGCTCGGTAAGCCAGTGAACCCTCAACCAGGGTGCATCCAATCCATAAGTCGCGGGGTTGAGAATCTTGTCGCTTTCCCAGCTTTCGGCGCGAAGATTCGCGAGCGCTAGCATCAGTGATGTCACTGTGGATTCGTCGGTGGGTGCGTCTATGGGTTCGGTGATCCGAGACTTCATTCCTTGTCCTGAAAGCCCGTTGGGAATGATCGTCACATGAGAAGATGGACGCTCCACCGTGATCTTGGAGAACTGTTCGGGCTTCAGAGATAGTACGGTACGATCGCGAAACGAGAACGCATCGCGAGGAAACTCCCTCAGTACCTCGTCAGGGATCGCCAAAATGGTGGGATCACCCTCAACCCTCGCGTAGACGGTCTTCTTGAGCAGGTCGTCGCGACCAAGGCTCAGGTCGACTTTCAACGCCCCCTCGGGGGCCGAAGGCGGAACGGAGGAAGGTGTGGTCGATCCTCGTGGCGTCTGCCAGATTCGGACGCGGAAGTTGGGTGTGTCGACCTTCGGTTCACTGACCTGACTCGCTGTAAGAAACTCGCTGGCTTTGAGGTCCGAGAGTCGCATCAGCAATCCCTGGACGGAGGCCGAATCGGCCGGGCCGGGAGCCGGACTAATTAGCTCCCAGCCGTTTAAGGTGCGTGCCAGATCGAAATGTGTTCCCAGAGCATCCACCCGAATCCGGCTCACTTTCGCAGGAGTGAAGTCGAGAACTTTCTGGCTTCTCAGGCCGTTCGGGCCGGGGATCGCCTCACGTAGCCGTTTGACATCAACGCGAATGACTTCGTTCTGATCGCCTCGCATTGCATAAAGCTGGTCGGGCTTTTCAGGCACCGCGTTTCCGAAGCTCACAGACTGAACCGTGCCGCTATTTGCGAAGGGACTTATGGCGATTTTCCACGAGGGGCTATCGAGTCCGAACTTCGCGAGGTCGTGAACATCATCTTCAACGAAGCCTTGCTCATTATCGGCGACGCGCAGGGCGGAGAGTTCACCGACAAGCCCTTCGATCTTATCGTCATCCGCGGGGACCGCGTGCGGCTTGAGGAGCCGCCAGTGGCGATCGTCGCGCTGAGCTATGATCTGATTCTTGGGGTCCTTCTCGTCGATGGTCACCCCCGCCACACGAAACGAAGGCATGCGAAAGAGTGCCGTGTCTCGCCACGCGACCGCCTTTCGTGACAACGGACTGAGTAATCTCGCGTCGACGACCTCGACCCCCGTGGCACCGCCCGGACGAACGTAGACTCGCTCCCGTAAGGACTTACCCACGTCGAGAGTGACAGGCGCGTCGCTTCCTCTTAAGTACAACTTCACGGTCGTCTCGGCGGGTGAGAGACCGTACGCCGATGCGTCTCCGTCAATGGTGCCGGCATCCACGGATTTGCCGAGATCTTTAAGAATCCGTACCAAGGTTTCAACCGTCTCGGAATCAGCGGCGGTATCGACCGGCTTTCGCATCTGCCAGCGCCCGGGTGCTCCACGCTCCACGACGATCGTATCACCTTGCGCACCTTTATCGATCTCAAGCCTTACGATGTCGGCCAGCGGCGTATCGATGAGGGCCGGCAAGAGACGGTTGGACATGTTCTGGCGTTCGAGTCTGCTTGGTACGTGCGCGTAATCAGCGTACCAGAGCACGCCCAGGCCTGCGAAAAACAAGACCAGCAAGATCGACGTGGTTCGGTGTCTCATCGCGTTGCGGCACTCATTCTTACTTGATTTCTTAATCGCGGCGGACGAGATAGATTGCCACGCCGAAGGCGACGATCGCCAAGGTCGAAAACAGAGTCGGAAGCGCAACCAGCTTGAAACGGAGCAACGGGTCGGCACTCAACCCGATCGAGGTATGAATTTTGGGAGGGATGCCATTCTCCTCCTCCCGCCCTCGAAGCCAGTTCACGCTGTTCATCAGTAAATCGAGATTCGTTGGAGAGAGAAGGATCATTCCATTCTCACCCGCGTAGCGCGACGAGTAAACCACCATGCGCGGAGTTCCAAGCCTCGTCTCACCTGCGGCGGGACGGTCATTGACGGCGACGGCGATCGAGAAGGGTCCCGCCTCGTCCTTTTCATTTTTCTCGAAAGTCCGTGTTGCCAGGTCGGGCTCGTTCCAGGATTGAGCGCTTGTTTTGAAAAGTGGCGTCAATGCGAAGGTGGAGGCCGCGGCGGCAGTCTCCGAGCCGGGCTGATTGGACAGGCGAAGCGACGTCGGTCGCGGCAGGACGACGAATTGGTTATTCAACGATTCCAAGATCGGATGGGTCTGGCCGATGACGGGTACGACAACGACTTGCGCGTTTCGATAGTTCAGCTTGGGCTCAAGGATGAATCCACGACCGACTTCGATCCCGAACGGCTTCAAGAACGGGTCGAGGCCGGTTGATTCAACGTCGCCGAGAAGAGCGAGCACCGGCCCTTTTCGGTCGGTGTAGGCTTTCAAACGTGCGAGTTCATCGGGTTTGAAGGGTGTTTTCGGGCCGGCGATGATCACGATCGCGGCATCTTCCGGAATCTCCTGAGAGAGCATCAAATTGACTGAGAGAAGTTCGAAGCCGGTTGCTGCGAGTCTTCCCCGCCATTTCCCGAGTCCCGCGTTGGCCGTGGCATCTTCGAGCGGAGGTTCGCCATGTCCAGTCAGGAAAACGACCTTGGGTTTCTTGGCCTCGCGAAGCCGCATCAATGCGAAAGTCAGGGCGTTTTCACCTTTAAAGCTTGTCTCAAAACGCTCGACGTTCGGGTCGAATCGGGCGGCGCTCGGAGACTCGAAAAGGTCGATGTTACGTACCACCACGCGGTCGGGACTGGAGTCTTCTCCGTATTCGATCAAGACCCCGCCTCCCTGGGTCACGTCGATGTCGGGGACGCGCTTGACAAGCTCATCGTAGCGACCGAGGTCGCGGAACGGGTCGACGTGATCGAGCTTGACCTTCGAGGGATTCGCCGCCTTGTAAAGTTCCAAAAGCTGCTGGACCCGGTCGTATTGCTGCGCCGCGACGGGACTTCGTCCGAAGAAGCTCGTGAAGGTGACCGGACGCGCGAGCGTTTTCAGTTGTGCTTCGGTGAGCGAGGAAATGGTATAAGCACCTTCGCTTGTGAGGTCGATCGCCTTGCCACCGTAGCGGAAGGCGACAACGTTCAAGACGACGAGAACTCCCAAGAGGAGTGAGGCGTTGAGCGCGGTATTCGCGAGTCCGACGGTCCTGCGAAGCGTCGGGCTTCCGTGACGATAGCGCTGATTGATCAGAACGAGGGCGAACACCGTTCCGAATCCGAGCACAAATGCCGGTAACGACCAGGCGATACCGCGACTGACCGCGAGATAGCCGCCAAAAAGGATCAGGACCATCCCGATGGCGACGGCCGCGACCACGCGGTCTCGATAGCCGCCTCGCGGTGCTTCCTCGTGCTCCTCGGTTCCCACGGCCTGACCGATCGGCGCTCCGCGAAGGACCCAGAAAAGCGCGAGGAAGGCCGAAAGGCCCAGCCCTCCCACCCAGACCTCGGTCATCGCGAAGAATTGCAGAAATGCCTGTCCCATCGTGCGTCTCTTCTCTCCTCAAACGTGGCGCTGAAGTGCGATGGCCGTGATTCAAGTCCGCTCAATTCACGCGCCTTGCTTCAAGCACCTTGACCGTCAAATAGAGCGTGAACGTGGTGACGGAAAGGTGGAGCGTGATGTAGCGAAGGTCGAGTTTGCCGGTCCCGAACGCCTGGACCTGATAGAGGACCGCGGTGAATCGTGCCGCCTCGGCCCACGGCGCCTGTCGCTCAGCCGCCCACGAGTAGACCAAAAGCGTGAGGATGATGATCAAGAAGAGGACGACAAACGTCCAGATCGCCGCGATGATCTGGTTTCGCGTCATCGAACTGAAGAACAGGCCGATCGCCACAAACATCATTCCAATCGACGTCAGCCCGGTGAGTAATGCGACGAGCGGGCCGAGGTCGAACCGAAATCGGCCCTGGATATAAAGAAACGGAAGATAGATCAGAAACGGGAGAAGAAGCACGAGGAACATACAAACTCCGGCGAGCCACTTTGAGATCACGACCTCCGTCTCGGTGACGGGAAGGGTCAATAGGGTCTCAATGGTTCCCGAGCGACGCTCCTCGGCGATCAGCCTCATGGTGAGGGCGGGGATGGCGACGAGGATCGCGATCCAGAACGGGGTACTCGTTGATATATACATGTTCATCGGTTCAAACCGATTGGAAAGCGCCTGTTGAGGCCGGCTGAGCTGCCCGACGAGTTCCAAAAAATTGAGCGCCGCGATCACCTGAAAGGCGAGGAGGATCAGAAACGCCATCGGGCCGAGAAAGTAGGCGGACAATTCGCGTCGAGTGAGGGTAGGGACGTGTCGCATGGTCAGACGGCCTCGCGGTGGGCTTCGCCCTTGGCGTCGGAGAAAGAGACGCGCGTGACTGCCTGAATAAACCGATCTTCGAGGGTGACGCGCCGCTGGTCCAACAGTCGGAGGGGCCAGCCGTTTTGCATCAGCCGAACCGCAAGTGCTTCGCGGAGATCAGCGCCGTTACGGGCATGAACTTCGAATCCGCTGAACTCTCCATCCCGTGTCTTCGCCGTGACTTTTTCCACCCCCGGAGCGGACCTCAACGCGGCGAGAATGGAGTCGGCAGGCCCGCGCGCCTCGATCGCGATCGTGTCGCCACTTCGCAAGTCGTCGAGGGCGGCATCCTCGGCAATCCGACCTCTGGCGATGATGATCACTCGTGCGCAAATCGCTTCCACCTCGGACATGATATGGGTCGAGAGCAGAATGGTATGACGTTGCCCCAGCTCGCGGATCAAGGCGCGGACCTCGCGGACTTGAATCGGGTCGAGCCCGGCGGTCGGCTCATCAAGGATCAAGATATCGGGGTCGTGGACCATCGCCTCCGCCAGTCCGACGCGCTGTCGATAGCCTTTGGAGAGTTGACCCAAGATCCGATTCTCCACGTCTTTGAGCTGGCAACGCTCAACCACCCGATCGACGGCCGTTCGCCTGCGAGCACTGGGAACGTCCTTGAGCTTGGCTCGAAAATTGAGGTACTCGCGCGCCCGCATTTCGGTGTAGAGAGGGACGTTTTCGGGAAGGTAGCCGACGTGGCGGCGGACTTCGAGGGCGTTGTCGAGAACGTCCTGACCGGCGAGCGAGGCGCGGCCACTTGTTGGTGGAAGGTAAGTCGTCAGCATCCGCATCGTTGTGGTTTTGCCCGCGCCATTAGGGCCGAGCAGGCCGACAATCTCGCCGGCCCCCACCTCGAACGAAATCCGGTCGACGGCCCGCACCGCTCCGTAACGCCTCGTTAAATGCTCGACTCGGATCATTCCCGTCCCCCGGTGCGACATCATCGCGAACGCTCTCGTCTCGTCATCATTCTGGCATCGATTCGCAGCTCATTCAACCGGAGCGTCTCTCAGTCTTGAGGAGTACGGGGCTTCGCGGCGGGTTGTGACAACTTCAACTCCCGCCTCAACGATCGGACCCGATCCTGAGCGATCAGGGCTAATTTCGAGCGCAAAATCGGCGCACCGTCAAACCATTGTCGAGGCTCGAAAAAGGCGAAGTGAGCCTCAACAAGCAATGCCCCAGACACGGTAGTGAGCTTGGCGATTTTGACGTAGCTTGCGCCCCCGGCGTATTGTTCGGTCGCCTTACCGACCGGATTCCAACGGTTCGGAAAGGCGGGGTCGGCGTCAAACTTCGGGTCGGTAATTGCGGCAATCACCCACGAGGCATCCGACTTTGAAGCGACGATCCGGTCGGTGGCCTCGACCTCGATCCGATCGAGGAGCCGACCCGTCGCGTGGAGATACCATTCTTTGACGGGTCGTTCCAAGATCTTGAGACCAATGCCGCGCGTCTTCAGTTCCTTCTCGCCGAGCAGGGCAACGCCGAATCTCATGTTTCCGGCCTCGATCGGCTTGCCATCATCGCTTCCGGAGACGTTGTTCAGGTCGATGGCGTCGAGGTTCGCGCGAATCACAAACCAGAGATCGGCGACCCGGACGATTCCCTTGTCGCCTGCGGAGAGGTCTCGGATTTTGAGAATCTGCGGTGCCGTGACCGAGTCGCGAATGAATTCGGTCACACCGCGATCCGAGCCGGTCAGAGTACGAAGCAGCGCCGCCTCGGCATCCGGTTTGTGCTCATCGTTAAGGAGCGAAGGCGGGAAGACGACCTTCACGTCCGCCAGGTCGAAGCCATCGCGAATTAAACCGGCGTAAATCTCATTCCCGGCATGGTCCTTTTCGATCGGGACCAATGGATTGGAGAAAGCGATGGCGAGCATGAGAACTAGGGGAGTCATGTCAATTTCTCCGGACTTGCCGGTCTTGCGGGCAAGTTCGAGCCTAATCCGGTCGATCATTCAGGAAGTGTCCGCGCTGCGGACGGTTCGGTCGCGCCTGGCTTCAAAATCGCTTGTCGAGAAAGTTCACGATGCGATGGAATCGACCCCAACTCGTTCGAGGCCGGAGTGTAACTCTCGGGGCGAGGGTGGGAGTCGGCTTGCTCGCGGTGATGCCAGGATGCCATAACATCCCCCTTGCGGGCAATGTTCATACCGATGCCAACGTATCGGCGGGGATTCAAGGGACGGTCGATATCCGGATGCCCGCCGCGACCGATCCAGGGCCGGTGATTCCGATCAGGGTTCGCGCGGGAGCCTCGACGGATTCGCCAAGGATCGCAGTGATCGATATCGACGGCCTGCTCGTCAATCAGAACCTTACCGGTCTTTATTCGGTCGGCGAGAACCCTGTCTCCGCCTTTCGAGAAAAGCTGGAAGCCGCCGCTATCGATCCGAGGGTACGGTCGGTCGTGTTGCGGATTAACAGCCCGGGCGGAGGAGTCGCGGCGACGGACCTCATGGCCGAGGAGCTGCGCCGGTTCCGAAAAGCCTCGGGTAAGCCGACGGTTGCCTTGATGTTGGATGTCGCCACGGGTGGCGCGTATTACCTGGCGATTCATTGTGACCGGGTGATCGCGCTTCCCACTACGATTTGCGGTGCCATCGGCGCGATTGTCAACCATGCGAACCTGGAAGACGCGATGGCCCAGCTTAACGTCCGCGTCGAAGCCATCAAGGCGGGAGATAAGGTCGACATGGGGACCGTGACCTCGCCCTTGTCGGAAGAGAATCGCAAACTCTTTCAGGAGATGGCTGACGGGTTCCGGGATCGGTTCGCCGCGAAAGTCACCCAAAATCGTCGCACGATGACACTGAGGGATCGCGAGGCGATCGCGGATGGCAGGATTGTCGCCGCGTCGAAAGCCCTTTCAC
>JAYVYS010000039.1:0-2026 GCA_043784005.1 Isosphaeraceae bacterium | reverse complement strand
GCGATTTACGACGTGATCATCGACCTTCGCGAAGGCTCGCCGACGTTACGACAATGGGTCGCCGTCGAGTTGACGGCGGAGAACCATCGGATGATTTACATTCCCGAGGGGTTCGCCCACGGTTTCCAAACCCTCACGGACGATAGCGAAGTGTTCTATCAGATTTCTGAGTTCTACCTCTCCGAGAGCGCCCGAGGGGTGCGGTGGGACGACCCCGCGTTCGAAATTGAGTGGCTGCTTGGAGCTAGAATCATGAGTGAGAAGGATTCATCCTACCTCACACTATCTACACGCCCATCCCCCGAAGAAAGGTGATGTCATGAAGAAGGAGATCCCGGTCTTCAAGCCGATGATCCAGCAAGAGGAGATTGACGCGGCCGTAGGTGCTCTCGAAATGGGCTGGCTAGGCATGGGCAGCTACGTAGGGCGGTTCGAACAGGCGCTCAAGGACTACCTCGGCGCCTACGACCGACAAGTCGTCGCACTGAGCACCGGCCATGCGGCGCTTCACCTCGGACTGCTCATCGCGGGAGTCGGCCCTGGCGACGAAGTGATCACCCCCTCCTTTAACAACGTCGCCGACTTCCAGGCCATCCTCGCCACCGGGGCCCAGCCCGTCTTCTGCGATATCGACATCGATTCACTCTGCATCGACCTGAATAAGGTCGAAGAGTTGATTACGCCGCGCACGAAGGTCTTGATCGTCATGGATTACGATTGCGTTCTCGCCGACCATGACCGGGTCGCGGAGATCGCCAAGAAACACCACCTGCGCGTGCTACACGACGCCGCCCACTCGTTTGGATCGAGCGACAAAGGACGGAAGGTCGGCACGTTTTCCGACCTCTGCATGTTCAGCTTCGACCCGGTCAAGACAATCACCTGCCTTGATGGCGGTGCCCTCATCGTGAAGTCACCGGAGGAAGAAGCGATTCTAAGGGAAATGCGGCTGGTGGGGATGGGTCAGCCGTCTTCAGTCATGTACCAGAACCGCCGTGCCTGGACCTACGATGTGAAGATGCTCGGGTTCCGCTATCACATGGCAAACCTCCACGCCGCGATCGGCCTCGCCCAGCTTGCCAAGATGGACCAGATCAGCGCGTCCCGGCAGCGACTTTGCCGACACTACAACGAACGGCTGAACTCGGTCCGCCAAGTCGTCACGCCGAAAACCGACTTCGAGGGAATCACTCCATTCCTCTATTACATCCGTATTATTGAAGGCGATCGAAGCGAGTTCCAGTCGTTCATGTCGGAGCGAGGCGTTGACACAGGCATTCACTGGCAGCCCGGCCACTGGTTCTCGCTCCTCAAGAACTGCCGACGGGGCGACCTGAGCGTGACGGAAACAATCGGCCGCCAGATCGTCTCGCTACCGCTGCACTCCGACATGAGCATCGAAAGTGTCGACCTCATCTGTGATGCGATCTCTGATTTCTTCTCGTCAACGCGACGATGAAGGAGGCGCTCATGTCCGGGTCGGAATTGCTCGTATCCCTGAAAAAGGCTGCCGGGGCTCCGGGTCCGCAGTTGCTGTTGCCGGTCGGTCGGCCAGCGGAAGTCTTTCTCCGACCGGTCGCCACCCGGCCAGAGCGAATTTCGTCTGCGGACGTGAAATGCTTGACGGAATGGCGTAACCGTCATGTCCAAGCATTTCTCACCGAGTTCGAGGCCACAAACCAACGGACGACGAACTGGCTGACCGAAGTCGTCGGGCCTAGTCCCGACAAGATCGTCTTCATGGCGGATCATGCGGATGGGACCACGTTCGGGTACATGGGTCTGGCATTCATCGACTGGAAACGCAGCTACGGAGAGGCCGACTCGATCGTACGCGGGGGTGATGCAAAGCCGGGAACAATGACGACGGCGTTGAAAACATTGATCTCATGGGGCCAAGGTCAATTAGGCCTCCGGCAGATTGCCGTTCGCGTCAGGTCGGACAACTCGGCATTGGATTTTTACCGCAAGCTCGGGTTCAAGGAGACGAAGCGAGTCTCGCTCCGACGAGTCTCCGAATCGGAGA
>JAYVYS010000038.1:0-2007 GCA_043784005.1 Isosphaeraceae bacterium | reverse complement strand
CCTGTATAATACATGCATGTCGCGATATCGAAAGGTGCGGGGATAAAGTCTTGCACCTGATCGGGCCGATAGCCGTTTCGCTTGAGGAAAAGGGCCAGGTCGATCATCGCCGCCAGGTCGCTGCCCGGGTGTGAGGCGATGAAATACGGGACAGTGTATTGTTTCTTGCCGGCGCGTTCGCTGGCCTCGCGAAACTCCCGGTCAAACGATTGATAATCGTTGATCTCGGGCTTCTTCATCCGCTTCAATACCTCGGCGTCGGTGTGTTCCGGAGCGACCTTCAGATGCCCGCCGACATGGTGAGCGGCAAGCTCTTCCAGGTATTCGGGAGACCTCTGAGCCAAGTCCATCCGCACCCCGGAAGCGACCAGAACGCGATCGATGCCGGGAACCTCGCGACTCTCTCTCATCAGTTCGACGAGCGGCCCGTGGTCTGTTCCCAAAAGCTTGCAGACTTTCGGGTGGACGCACGAAAGTCGTCGACATTTCGCCTCGACTTCCGGCTTTGTACATCGCATCTGATACATGTTCGCGGTGGGACCGCCGATGTCTGAGACCGTTCCTGAGAAACTCGGGTCTTTTCCCAACGCTTTCAGCTCGGTGAGGACCGATTCTTTTGAACGCGACTGAATGATCCGCCCCTGGTGCGCGGTGATCGAACAAAATGTGCAGCCGCCGAAACATCCTCGCATGATCGTCACGGAATCTTTGATCATAGCGAAGGCGGGAATCGCTTCCGATCGGTACTTCGGATGGGGCAGGCGGGTGAATGGAAGTCCGTAAATCCGATCCATGTCGTCCTGACTGATCGGCAGGCCGGGAGGGTTGCAGACGATCACTTGACGGTCGTGAAATTGCACGAGCCGTTTTGCGTTCAGAGGGTTCGTCTCCTGATGAATGATCCTCGTCGCCTTGGCGAATTGGAATCGGTCGGTCTTGACCTCCTCAAACGACGGCAAGACCAGCGCATCGGCGGGGGGCGATTCCTTGGCTCCAAGAGCGTAGGCGACCCCTCGCATGTCGCGAAGGTCGCGAACCGACTGGCCTGCCGCGAGTCTCCTGGCAATCTCGACGATCGATTGCTCACCCATTCCGAAGACGACGAGGTCGGCCTTGGAATCGAGCAGGATCGACCGTTTGACGGTATCGCTCCAGTAGTCGTAATGAGCAAGCCGACGAAGCGACGCCTCCACTCCCCCTGCGATCACCGGCACACCGGGAAAAGCTTCGCGAGCGCGCTGGCAATACGGCATGGTGGCGCGATCGGGCCGCAATCCGATTTTGCCGCCGGGGCTGTAGGCGTCGTCGTTCCGGACTTTCTTGTTGGCGGTATAGTGATTGATCATGCTGTCCATGTTCCCGGCGCTGATGCCAAAGAACAGGCGAGGCCGACCAAACTCTCGCCAAGGCTCCGCGCTCCGCCAATCGGGCTGACTGAGCACCGCGACCTTATACCCCGCGGCTTCGAGAACGCGACCGAGGATGCCCATGGCGAACGCGGGGTGATCGATATAAGCGTCACCCGATACGAGAACGACGTCCACTTCCTTCCAACCGCGACGATCCATCTCCGCCCGGTTCGCCGGGAGATGGGGAAGCGCGATCGGCACCAACGGAAGCTCGGGCAGCATCGTGAGAGCCACGTTGGCGTCGAGCTTCGATTGGCAAGGAGTTTTTACCCCGATCGTCAAAAGTTGATCCATCATATTCGTTTCAACATCAGTCTCATTCAACGGCAGTCAGCTAAACTGGTATTATAGCTTTAATTGGCAAATTGTGACAAGAGACGCGCGTTCATTGCTCGTTCGAGGGTTTGAGAGTCGTGAGGGGGGAATAAATCGCACTCATTCACAGATGACTGAGATCAAGCGATCTTGAAAACATCGGACCGTCGATTTCGTAAACCGGGCCGACGATTTTTGATCAAGCCGGCACTTCGTTCTTCCAACCTTTTTGCTTCCGATCGGCACGATCCAGCCGAGGGTTCAAATCTCGTCGCCTCGACTT
>JAYVYS010000037.1:0-4128 GCA_043784005.1 Isosphaeraceae bacterium | reverse complement strand
GCGGCCGCTGAAGGCTTCGAGTGCCAGAAACCGATGAGGAGGTAACTACAAACACCCACACCTTCCCAGAATGCATAAGTGAGCAAATAATTTCCCGAGAGAACGAGGCCCGTCATCGAGAAGACAAACAGCCCGACGACCGCGAAGAAACGTGGATATCCTTCCTCGCCGTCCATGTATCCGATCGCGAAAACCGCGACGAGTGTGGACACGAAAGTCACCATCGACAGCATCATGGTCGTGAGACCATCGACCCGGAATTCAATCGGAACGCGCAGATCACCCGCCTGAAACCATTCGTAGACGATCGTTCGCTGGTCGGGACCCGCGGACCCAAGGAGACCCAGCGATATCAGAAACGCGAGCCCGATCCCGACAACCACGGGCCAATGAGATCGTTCTTTCAGCCAGCGCCCGCCAGCGGCGGCGGTTAGCCCGCCGACAAGCGGGCAAAACGGCACGAGCCAGGCGTTATTCACGAAAAATCTGGTCACGAGCTCTCTCCAGGCCATTCCATCAAAGCGACCATCGGTGTTTCGAGAATTTCGATGCCGTTCAAATTCTTCGCACTGTCCACGAGTCACGAGGGTGCGCAGGCTCGGCTCCGGCGGGAACCAGGTGCGGATAGGTCTCAGGCCCCTCTTCAACGACCGCCGCCTCAGCCTCAGCAGTCAGGTCGTCTTCGGAAGCGGGTTGACCGGGTTCTCGAATCTCCTGCCACAGCGTCACATCGAGAGACGAGCGTCGGTTATACAAGATAAGGATGAGAGCAAGAGCGATCGAAGCCTCGCACGCGGCAACGGTAAGAATGACGATAGTAAACACCTGTCCATGCCAGTTGCCGTAATATTTTCCGAACCCGACGAGCGTGAGCGCGACACCTTGAAGCATCATCTCCGCCGATAGGAACATGACGATCAGATTTCGACGGGCAAGAAACCCAATCATGCCGATCATCATCAACGCCGCGCCGATGAGAAGATAGCTTTTGAGAATCTGAACGGTGAAGACTTCCATCGCGGGGCTCTTTTCCTTCTCGGTCGAGGCCAACAAAGCGGCCGGAATCAAATCCGAAGCACTCAAGGATTCGAACCCGGGATCTGGCCGGGGCGGACAGGGGCCCTGGGTGTCGCGATCGAGAGCGCCCCGATCAAAGCCATGAACAGGAGAGCGCCAGCAAGCTCTACAGTGACAAGGTGGTCGGTATATAGCGTTTCACCCAGTCCGGCGACATGCGGCTTGAGTCGTTTTTTGGAATCGGACAGCAGCGCAGTCGGGCGAAGCGCGCGATCAACAACCATTCGGGCATCGGCCTTATTCGATCCCGTTGCCGAAGCCGCGAGGTCGTTTGTAAGTGGCAAAATTTGCGAGAACGCCGAATTACCGATCCCTGCGGAAGGGGCGGGGACCATGTGAAAGAGCGACCACAAAATGCCAAGGAAGAGCACGAAGCACGTGCAGGTCGCCCGGAATGGCATCCTGGCGGCCCGATCATAGGGCGCTCGACCCTCCATCTGTGCGAGCATGATCACAAAAAGAAATGTTACAATAATCGCACCGGCATATACAATCACTGTGCCCACGGCGAGAAACTGCGCTCCGGCTAAAAGGAAGAGTCCCGCCGTCGAAAGGACAACGGCGGCGAACCAGAGGGCCGAGTGGGTCGGGTCACGACTTGTCACCGTCAAGACCGCCGCGGCGATCGCGCCAAAGCCGAATGCATAAAAAAACAGGCCGGAAACCCATGGACCGGGAGCCGTCCAGAACAAGCTGTAGAGAAGGAGTCCGAACGTACTCAGCCCAGCGCCGACGGCGTGGACGTTGCGCGGCTTGCGAGCACCGTGGCTATGCGGAAGCAATAAGTACGTACCTGTCGCACCGAAAAGGACCACGAAAAATGCGAGATATAAGTCGCGTGTCACGTGCGTCTTCGCCTCACGTCCAGCTAGGGATTGTGATCAGGGGGTGTTGGTGGTTGGGGGAAGCTCAACGGTTTTGGGAGTGGGAACCGTCGCGCCTGGCGGGGCGCTGTATCTCATCGGCTCCGCGTCTTTGGTCAGATCGAAGACCGAAAGCAGTTTAGTCTTGTCGAAGATCATGGACTCACGAGTGAGTCCCGTCAAGTCGTACAGGCCGGTCAGCTCGATCGCCTCGACGGGGCACGCTTCCTCACACATCCCACAGTAGATGCAACGAAGCTCATCGATCACAAAGCTCTCACAATACTTCTCGCGATCCGGCCAAGAATCAGGTGCGGTCGCCCCCACGATGTCGATGCAGTGAGCGGGACAGGCGGTTGAACAGAGCATACACGCCACGCATTTGACCCGCCCCTGGTCATCTTTGTTGAGACGGTGCACGCCCCGGTAATTGGCGCTCGGAACATGCTGGACTTCGGGATATTGAACAGTGATCGCCTTATCTCGAAAGGCGACCCCGATCATGTGTCGAGCGGTAACACTCAGACCCACGGCGATCTGTGGCAAATAGAGCTTATCGGCCCAGCTCAACTTCGGGGGTTGCACGCGTTTCAGGCTTGGGTCGTCGGCATGCAAGGGAAACCTCGGATGGCACTTGGCCGGGTCAGTAGAACAATGAAGTCTGAAGTTTAAGACCTCGAAGGAGATTCAGAACGACATCCGCCACCACTGCACAATCCCGGCGGTGAGCACAAGGTTGACGATGGACAGCGGGATGAGGCTCTTCCATGCGAGATCCATGAGCTGATCGTATCGAAACCTGGGAATGGTCCAGCGAATCCACATCATGAAGAAGATCATCAACGCCACCTTGGACGCCATGACTCCCATCTTGAGCAATGCCCAAAGCCAACCGCTTTGTGATTGATCGGTAACAAACGGAATATCCCAGCCGCCAAAAAAAAGAATGACAACCAGGTAACTGACTGTGATCACATGGAGATATTCGCCCAAAAAAAACATGCCAAACTTCATCGCGGAATATTCGGTGTGGTATCCACCGACGAGTTCCTGCTCTGACTCCGGCAGGTCGAAGGGAAGGCGGTTCGTTTCGGCAAACGCCGAGATGAGGAAGAGCAAAAAGCCAATCGGCTGCACCACGATGCCCCAAACGTGACGATCCTGCCAGTTGATGATGGCGTTGAGGTCCAGCGAGCCCGCGAGCAAGACCATCCCAAGGATTGACATCCCGAGTGGAATCTCATAGCTGATAATCTGGGCGCTTGATCGCATGCCGCCAAGAAAAGAATATTTATTATTCGATGCCCAACCGCCAAGAATTACCCCGTAAACTGCGAGACTGCCGATCGCAAACACATAAACAATCCCGACATCCACTGACGGAGCGATCTGGAAATCGATCGGAGAATTTGGTCCGACGGTGCCAAACGGAACGACGGCGAATCCGATCATGGCCGCGATGATCGCGATCGCCGGCGCCAGGACATATAAGGGCTTGTTCACATAGCGCGGAATCACATCTTCCTTGAGGAGCATCTTCGCACCGTCGGCGAGCGGTTGAAGCAATCCGAACGGCACACCGAATTCACGCCCTGAACGATTTGGACCGATGCGATCCTGAGAGTACGCGGCGACCTTGCGTTCGACCCAAATCAGATAAGCCACCGCGCCCTGGGTCACTCCCACGACGACGAGGATCTTGAGCATGATGCCGAGGAGTGAAAGAAAGTCCATGAACAGATTCCTTCAAGGGCCCCACGTCAACTTCAATTCTCATGATTGGAAAAAGCGCGGAACAAGCGGGGGATGAAACGACATCACATCAAACTCTCGCTCCACGAGGCAACGTCCAGGCGTCGGCGAAGGGAAAGACGTCGGCCGAAACCGTCGACACCTCGCCGATCACAACACCAAATTCCGGAACAAGCCCCGTTTCGACCACCGCAAACGATGTCACGATCCCAGCCAGTTCCTTCAAGACCTCTCGCGAGTTGATCGGGCCGGCACCTCGTCCCGAAAGGATGGCGAAGATATCAAGGTCCGGCAAAGAGCCATCGCGAGGAGGTAAGGCGGCTTCAGAGTACTGGATTCGTCCGTCGGCATTGACGTAGCAGCCCGCCTTCTCCGCGAATGTCGCACCAGCCAGCACGGCATCCGCCAGTTGGGCCAGCGCAGTGACGTTCGTATC
>JAYVYS010000036.1:0-7866 GCA_043784005.1 Isosphaeraceae bacterium | reverse complement strand
CTCGACGTTACACTCCGGAAATGAGTCGAAACCCATGAAAACGATCGACCTTTCTCAGGGTCCAGGCTTCATGTCGGCCTTCGTGGAAGGGACGGGCGGGGCGGCTTTTCCAGACACTCCTGGATAGTCGTTGCGAAGGTAGCGGACAATCGTCGTCACATCATTTTCCGTAAGCTGGCCTGCAAACGAGGGCATCTGATCCTTCGCGTCGAAGAATCCATACAGGTCAGGAGCCCCGGGCTTGTGAATCATTCGCGTGATCCATTGGGGAGTGCCCCAGCTAAACAGATTCGGGGCCTCATCATTGGGGACAGCCCAATCGGCGTGACAGGTGGCACACTCGCCTTCCTTGTTGAACGCCTTGTAGCCGGGGTGATCTTCCAGTCCCGGGAGCGACTGCCATTCTGCCGGAGAGAGGTCCGCGGGCGTGGTGATCACATACCTCTCGAAGAAGTCGGCCACATCATCGAGTTCCTTCGGCGAGAGCTTCGAAGACTTCTTCCAGCGCGCCATGCCACCGCATTGAGGAACTTTTCCGAAGTAGGTCGCCGACTTCGGATTCTCGAGCAACCCGCGAAGCCAGACGCGGGAACCGAAGTCCTTCAAATCAGCGGCGGCTTGCTTTCCTATCCCTTTGCCTTCAAAAACATGGCAGCCAAGGCACTTGGCCTTCAGCGTCGTACTTCCGTGATACAACGGGTCGCGAAGCAAGACGTATTTCGCGCCTTCAGGTGGAATTCCCACAGTTGGATTCTCTGCCAGCTCGATCACACGTTTACGAGCGACGTCCGCTTTGATCCGTGACGCTTGATACGTCTTATCCTCACTGTCCGCCTTGAAGGCTTCGTAAGTGAGGTAGCCTGCTCCCCCAACCAAGCCGAACACGAAAGTGCAGGCCAGGAAGTGGCCCAAGCCCTTCGGCAAAAGCCGGTCGAAGAGGGGAATCAGGAGCATCACGACGATGATGGCGGTCGGGATCACGATCGTGCCGATAATCTCGCGATCGCCGGGAAAGAGTTTGAGCATCTGAAAGAGGGAGAGGAAATACCACTCAGGCCGTGCGGGGTAGTCGCTGCTGGAGGGGTCGGCCGGGGCATCAAGGTTCGCGCCATGCTCGCTGACGACGAGGAAAACGAGAACTCCAAAAACGCCCAGGCAGAACACCGCATCCATGAACATTTGCTCGGGCCAGAATTGCCCAATCGGTTTCTTGTCGGCGTTTTTGGGAGGCGTCACTCCGTGCCGTCGGAAGAGCGCGACGTGAGCCGCGATGCACATCACCATCAAGGCCGGAAGCACACCCACGTGAAGGCCATAGAACCGGGTCAGGGTTTGGTTGCCGTAATCCGGTCCCCCCACAACGACCTTCTGAAGATAAGGCCCAACCCCGGGCGCGCCCCCCATGATATTGGTGGCGACCTTCGTGGCCCAGTATCCCTTTTGATCCCACGGGAGGAGGTATCCCGTAAGGCTGAATCCCAGTGTGATGAACAAGAGCGCCATACCGAACCACCAGTTCACCTCGCGAGGAGCACGATACGCGCCCGCCCAAAGCACCTGAAGCAGGTGCAAAGCCAGCAAGATGATCATGGCCTGCGAGCTGAAATGGTGGATGCCGCGGATGAACCAACCGAACGTCATCACATTGCTGATATAATAAACGCTTCCCCACGCCGTTGATGACGAAGGGGCATACGAGCACATCAACAAGATCCCGGTCGCGACCTGGATCATGAAGACTGAGGACAGGGCGGAGCCGAAGACGTACCTCCATCTCGCCCCACCGGGGATCGGCTCCTCGAGCGCCTCGGTCAGCAGCGCTCGATACCCCGTGCGATCGTCGAGCCAGTCGGCGAATGACTTAAGCAAGAGGAGTCTTCTCCTTTTCCTGGGTCCGGAATCTCTGAAACCTCACCCGGACCTCGGGGTCATCCCCGGAAGTCACCTCGACATCAAGCGTGTCCATCCCGCGCGGAGGCACACTGTTTTCCGGCTTCCCCGCGAAGTCGAATCGACTCGTGTGGCACGGGCATAGGAAGCTCTTGCCCTCGGCGTCGAGATTCACGGCACAACCCAGGTGCGGGCACTCGGCGGCGAAAGCGACAACCTCGGGCTTCATTCCTTCAGGCTGACGCACAAGCCAGACCGATCCGACGGGCTCACGCGGATATTTCACCCAGGCGTCCTGACGCTCGTCGATCACCGCGAACGCCTCGGGTTTGCCGACGGTCAGTTCGCTCAATTTCGCGAGCCTCTGAGACTCACCCTGCTTCGATTTACGGCGAAGTGGGTCGAGCAAATAGCCGACTCCCGGCACGGTCAGGGTCAATGCCACAACATTGCCCAGAAGAATTGTGCCGTAACGGTGGAAACTGCGTCGATTCATCGCAACGGCTCTCCCGATGTTCGGGAATCTTGACGGCACGCACGCACGCGGGCGGAGGGATGTTCGAGGGAAACCGGGCGGGACATCCAACGCTTCTTAACACACCCTAATGGCAACGTCCAGCAGGCGGGAACAGGACCCGGCGGCTCCTTACCGTCGAGCGGCATCAGCTCAAACGACCGAAGCTCCGAGCACTTCCCGAACCGCATCCACGACGGCGGCGACGCTGGTCTCAATTGGGTCCGGAAGCATCGCTCCCGCCGCGGCACGGTGACCCCCGCCTCCAAATTTGCCTGCGAGCCGGGCGCAATCCAGGCCGTTCCGAGACCGCACGCTCAGCTTCACACCCCCCCTGGCCTGTTCGATAAAGAGCAACCCCACATCGACCCCTTCGAGACTCACTGTGTAATCGACAAGGTCCTCGGTGTCTTGGGGGATCGCCCCGGTTCTTGCAAGCGCCTCGCGCGTCACTGTAGTGTATGCGATCCGTCCGCCATCCTCCGTGCGCAGATTCGCAAGCGACTCTCCCATGAGTTTCAGGCGGCCAAGGGTACCGCGTTCAAATAATAGTCGATAAATCGTGTCGATCTGAGCACCCGACTCGACCAGTTCGGCGACAGTTCGCAGAGTTTCAGGCTTGGTATTCGGGTGACGAAACCATCCGGTGTCCATCGCGATGGCCGTGAACAGGCCCGTTGAAACATCGGCGCTGAATGTTCCTCCCAAGGCTTTGATCGCCCTGACGAGAATCGTCCCAGTGGCCTCGGCGGAGGTGTCCTTGAAAAACGTGGCCTTGAGATCATCCTGACTGACATGATGATCGATCACGACGCGAGGCCCACGGAAAGCGCGGACCCACTCCGCCATATCACCAAGTTGGCTCCAGGCCGAAAGGTCGAGGATCACGACGACCTCGCGATCATCGAGCGACCTCCGATCGGTCAAGCCGCCGAAGTGTTCAAAAAGGGTGCCGTCGGGATCGAGAAAGTCATACCTCGGAGGCGTTCGACTCGAGTTCACGACCCGGACGTCCTTACCTCGCTGGCGGAGGAATCCGGCCATGCCGACCTCCGACCCCAGCGCGTCGCCATCGGGACGAACATGCGAAGTGACGAGAAAACGATCGTGGGTCTCGATCAAATCCGCCAGCGGGTTCCAGTCGATGCTCATGTCGCGGCTCAATCCTTGGTTAAGTGGTTCAACGAATCTTAAAGGAACCCGGCCAAAACCCGCAACCCGTTCGCATTGTGCCGCATGGCTGTTTGATTCTCATGACTTGAGGCGAAAAGACAGAAGTCGAGGGTCGAGAGTCGAGGTAAAAAGCGCAGTCCAAAACGGATGTCTCGATCTTGCCTCTCAGACCTCGAATTTCAGATTTCGTCGTTCCGGACACGCCATCGGTCGTCCCTCAGCGACCGAAACCGCCCTGCCCGGTCGCAGCGGACACGCCAATTCATCGTGAAATCCAGATTCTTCTCTTGCCTCGATTCCTCGCGAGTGGTACGAAATTTCTGAGCATCTTCCCGCATTCCGTATTTTGCTTGTTTCAATAAGCGATTTCGACCGGAGATAAGCCCAAAAAGGAGAGGTTTTCTCTTTTGAACGCGCGCGTCACGATCGCGAAGTCATGTCGTACGGGTTTCTGGCTCGTTCTTGACAACTTCATTGGAGGAAGTGGCTCATGCGCCGATTACTTGATCTGTTTGTCTGGCTCGTCGTGATCGGAGCGATCGTCGGCACGGTGTACGCGACGGCCGATACTCCTCCTGAGGGCAAGAGGATTCACGGACGCTGGGTCGTGGGTGGTCAACACAACGCGACTCACTGCCGGATCTGCATCAACGGCGAGGCTCCTTGACTCATGTAGGTAGCGAGGCTGAAATCCTCGTGGATAGTGATGCGATGCAGGGATTCCCTGCCTGTTTGGTCAAATCGTGTACGAATCGACCCGGAACAGTCCCAGGTTTTGTCGGACCCACTCAATCGTTTCTCCGAGTGCCTCATCAAGCGAGTACCGCGGCTGCCAGCCCCAGAGTTCCCTGGCGAGAGCCGTACCCGCGAGTAGACGCCCGACCTCGCTGGCGGCGGGCCGCACACGCTGAGGATCGGTCTCGACTTTGATCGGTTTGCCCAGCATCCTGCCGATTCGTTCCACCAGCTCTCCGATCGTCACGTCATCTCCCCGGCCGATATTCACAACCCGGCCCAGTGCCGCCTCACATTCCGCGATCCCGACAAACCCCGCCGCAGTATCTTTCACATACGTCAGGTCTCGCCGGGGATCGAGGCTCCCGAGCCTGATCACCTCGCGAGTGAGTGCCTGGCTGATGATCGTGGGGATGATGGCCCTCGCCGATTGCCTTGGCCCGAACGTGTTGAAGGGACGCAATACCGACACGGGAACTCCAAAAGCCCGGTGATAGCTTTCTCCTATCGCATCCGAGCCGATCTTGCTCGCGGCATAGGGTGATTGACCGCGCAGCGGGTGCTTTTCGTCAATGGGGACGTATTGAGCCGTTCCGTAGACCTCGGACGTCGAGGTCAGAACGACCCGTTCAAGGGCATCGCTGTCACGGCAAGCGTCAAGAACGTGTGTCGTTCCCAGAACGTTCGTTTGCACGACATCGAGGGGATTTTGATACGAGTAGGGGATCGCGATTAAGGCCCCGAGGTGGAAAACCCAGGCTCTTCCGCGAACGGCTTTCCGAACCGCCTCCGAGTCTTTCAAATCCCCTCTGTGGACATCGAGCGCGTCTTGAATCTCCGGATCGAGGCGGTCGAGATGGCCGCGATCGTCACGACCGTTGTAGCGAATTAACGCCCGGACTTCGTGGCCCTCGCGAACCAGACGCTCCGTGAGGTGACTCCCAATAAACCCCCCCGCTCCCGTCACCAGGACCGCCTTACCCATCGCGGATACTCCCTTCTGTCGTTATTCTCCGCGCACATGGCGCGGACCCCGACGACATGGTACGGTTTTCCCGCCTTCCATCAACGCGAAACGTCCATCCATTCTTTCCCTACCGGATTCAAGAACCTGGTCCAGATATCTTATGGAAACCATTTTTTTTCGCTGAACTTCGCACCATCACTAAAGGCCCCGTTCTGCCTTGTCGATAGTGTTTAACATGAAGGAGTCTGGGGTTGCCAGGGAAGGGAATTGTGCCCCGCCGCAGGGAATACCATCGAAATAGCATCCTCTCCCTTTCCGTGGAGTTCATACAATGGGCGTGCGACTGATTCTGGTGAGCGTCGTGGCAGGGCTGGGACTGACACTTCCGAGCGGGAAGCAAGTCACTTCGTGGAGGGACTCCGCCCAGGGCTGGGTGAGCACTCGTCTTGCCGAATGGGACGCGCGGATGCCTGCGGAAGCGTCCGCGTTCATCTATGTGGCTGATGCGGACCCCCTGCCGGGCGAAGAACAAGAGGCCCGGAGGCGCGCGACCACGACCAAGCCTCCTGACACTGCGGACTCCCCTTCCCCGGTAACGGTCGATTCCGCCGCGTCATCCAGCGTCGTTTCTGCTCCACAGGAAATCCTGGCCGCCGGAATCGAGACGCCGACCTCACCGATGGCGATCGATGATGTCGAATTGATGCCGATCACAACGGAAGCGAATACGGCAACAATTCTTGCGGCTCTCGACACCGCGTTTAAAGAGGCCCAGAGCCAGATCCTGACAGCATTCGCCGCAGAGATGATCGCGCTTTCGGACGCGGAAAAATCACTTCCGACGTCAGAACACGACTTGGTCGTCACCGACCAACTGACCCCGGTGGAACCGCTCTCGCTTGAAGATTCCGATGATCTTCAAGAAGGTTCGTCCTACGTGTTCGGTCTCGACGCGAACCTTCAGCGGGTTCAGGATGAAGCGAATGTCACCCGATCGCGGAACGAACCGCTGGAAGTGAACGGGAACCTCTACACGGGTGTGGCGTTTGAACTAAATCGTCAGGCCGAAGGGCTGAACTCATTGCTGGAGAATGAGATCGGTCAAACAGTGAGCCATAATGGGATCGCCAATTCGCGGTCGGAGACGAGCGCGACGTTTTCCCCGCTCGGGTCTGCCTTGAAGCTAACGCGAGAGGCGGTATTCGCCTGGGCGAATCTTCTGCACGCCCCTGCGGTTGTCACCATCAACCACTGATCCGAAGCGGGAACGACTTCCGTCCTGAAAAAATCTTGGGACAAAAAAGCGACCCGGGCCGAATTCGGTCCGGGTCGCTTGCGTCTTAATTCCAAGTGGAGTCAGTCGGCCATCGAGTCATCCGGGTCGTAACACTCGTCTTCGGAATCCTCAACAAGGACACTTTTGCGGTATCCGAGCGAGAAGGCCACTTGAAGCACTTCACCATGTGACGGAAATGCTTTGCAGTTCTGAACTTTGAATCGCTGCATCGCATTCATGAATTCGAGTTCGTCGTCGGTGTATTGCTTCTCGAAGGTCGTCGGATCAATGCGACGACGGCGCTCTTTCTTCTCACGCCGCTCGGGTGCGGGCTTGGCGGTGATCTCCGGGCTGGCTTCCTTGGCTCGGGCGGCGTCCTCCCGTCGATCGCGTCCTTCTCGACGATCATGGAAAAGGGTGTTGGGAGGAAATCGTGTCATGTCGAAGGGTTTTTTGGAGGGTGTTCCCTCGTCCTCGGTTGGCTTCTCGTCAAACATGGGCGAGACTCTCTATCCCAGGGTCTTGGGGACAGCGGACAGACCGCGACGTCCGGACCACCACGTGATCGCAACGGCAACGCCAGCCTCAGGATTGGATTTCCCACTCCACCCGTTGTCGACACTACCCAACCGTCCTGTCGACCCCGTCCTGGCTCTATCTCTTGATAGAACAAACGCCAAAAGCTGTCAAAGTCGGTACGCCTCCGATGCAACTTCACGTAGACCTGTTTTCCCTGGTTTCTCTATTTTTTGGACCTTGGCACGATGAAATGTCATAATGGAGTGAATTGACACAGGATCGCGCCCCGACACGGAGGGTGGCGCGTCTCTCAGCACGGACCCGCTTCTTTGGTTGCGAACGGATCTGAACCCTCGGCCCGAACGAATCCAAGGCCGGCCTTACGGGCCACTGCCGGCCCGGACCGGGGTCTTGCCATCGCCGATTGACTCACGTAAAGTCATTCGGCATATGATTTAGCGCCCGCACCGATCCTTTCACCTGGTCACTGTCCTGCTGGAGAGATCGAACCATGCTCCGAATCACGCGGCTATGGAGAGGTATCGCCCCCTTGACCCTCGGGGGCTTGATCCTCACCGGCGCGACCACTCGCGGCGACGATTCGCCGCCCCTGGCCCGCCAGTTGACCGACCTGGGCCGACAGGCCCTGGCGCAAGGCCAAGCGAAGCAGGCGCGGACCTTCTTCCTCAAGGCTCTTGAACTCGACCCGAACGACGCCCGGGCCAAGCTCGGGTTGGCGGATCGCGGAGTGATTCGCGTTGCCCTAAACGATCCCGCTCCGCCGGACCCCGC
>JAYVYS010000035.1:0-4273 GCA_043784005.1 Isosphaeraceae bacterium | reverse complement strand
GGACTCGGAGCGCAGGAGCGAGGGAACGTCTCGTACCAGGCTCCAAATCGGGCACGTTCGCGCTCGACCATGATCCCAAGTGTCTTTTCATACGTGTGCGCTCCGCTTCGATCGGGATGCCTGTCCATGAGGTCGGCGAGTTCGAGGTCGAGAGCGGCGATGATCCGTTCGGCCTGTTCTCCGCCGCGTGCGAGGAGGGCCGCGCGAGCACGGAGGATCGTTTGATCCATGCCGATGGTTCGCGCCGCCGCCTGACGTACAAACTCGGCACCTTCGAGCAATTCGCTGGCGACGTCCTGAGACGCCTCCACCCGCTTGACCAAGTCACGACGCCATGATCCAAAAGCGTCGATCCAGGCGGTCACGGTGTACTCGTACCGACCCAATGAGGCGACCGAGAACTGGCCGCTCCAGCGGTCGTTCACAATCGGAGACATCGGCGATTCCGTCCAGGTGAGATCGCCTTTCGCCCGGTGCAAAACCGCCGCTCGAACGACGTCATGGCCTTCCGCGAAAAGATCCGCACCGACGGTCACGATTTCGCCGACGATTCGCTTGATCGGAAATCTTCCGTCATCGATTTGGGGATCGACCGCTTCGATGATGATTCGGGACGGGGCTTTTGAGGGCGACTTCGACTGAGGCGTCTTCGCGCTTCCGACCGACATGACACAACTCCGAAGGACTCGGCACGCCCCGTATTTCAAGCCTGGATCACGCCCGGTCCATTATGACAGATGCGCCTTGCTTCGTTGAGTCCCTGCTCACTCTTCTCGGAATGTAGCCCCTCATTTAAAAGCCCGCTCTTGTCATCGACGTGTTAAATCATCGCTCCAAATAGGCCAAAATTATGGTGAATTCTCAACCAAAGAAGGGAAATTGGGTGTTGCGTCGGCAGTTCGGCGTGGCGATCCTCAAGAAATGGTCTTGCTCGATTCGGCGGGAGAGCTACGCTACCAGGACAGGAGCCTTGAGTTTCCTTCCGGACGTTCGTCCGGAACAGACTCTCGCGGGACAAACGTGAGGTGACCGAGGAGTGAGTGAGATGAGACACCAGAAGAGCGATGTGGAACGGGTGCGTGACGACTTCGACGCCGATGACGTCGAGGTTTTTGGGACGGAGGCGGCGGTTGCCGACCCGATCGAAGCGGTCGCCGGAGTGACCGATAGCCTCGACGACGACCTCATTGAGGCCGACCTTGGTGAACGCGACGAGTTTGTCGCCGCGGATGACGATGATGAGGATCTCGACGAATTGCTCGAGTTCGACGATGACGACAGCGACGATCAGGAGATCATGCTGCTTCAGGAACTCGGAGTCGACCTCGACGCCGCCGACCCTCCGAGCCTTGACCTCGACCTGAACGTCTCCCTTGGAGACGACGACAGCGACGACGGAGTCGCGGCCTGACGGGATCGGGGTTGAGGCGCGACGACTGAAGACCGAAATCACTCCTCCTCAAAGGGGATCAAGTGGTGCGGGCATTCCCTCCTGCAAGACCCGAATTCGGTGGGGCAGGCAGGAATGCCTGCGCCACGGCCACTTTCCCACTTGGGTAGAGCGATTTAGGTTTCCTCAGTCATCGCATCTCAACGAATCGCCATCGGGTTCAACTCGTCGACCAGAGCGCTGTCTGCCCGGTTCGATAGGCTCGGTTGCCAAGTTGGGCCGCCGATGCGGAACCGACACCGGCTTCCGCGGGAGCGTTCGGCCGGCGGCGGCTCCGAACACACTCGACCCAGTTGGTCAGGTGCAGGAGTTCGCCGTCGGGTTTATCGTAGAAATCTCGGCCTCGATTCGGGTCGGAGCCGAGAATCCATTCCTCAGCCTTCCCCTTGCCTCGCTCGGGGTAGATCTCATAACGTCCTCGGTCGAGATAAAGGGTTCCATCGGTTCCCATGAACTCGATCATCGCGCCGCGACGCGCATTTGAGAATGTTCCCTCGAACGTGACCTGAAGGTCGTTCGGGTATTCGAGCATGGTCTGAATCGTGTCGGGTGTTTGCCAGACCCCTTCGCTCGCAAGGTGGTTGCCGATCGTCACGGCTTTCAAGGGGTGATCGAGGTCCAGAATCCAGTGGGCCACATCGACCCAGTGGACCATGAGATCGGTCAAGAGCCCGCCGCCGAAGTCCCAAAACCAGCGCCAGTTTCGGAAAACGTACTCATCAAAGGGTTGCTCGGGCGCGTTGCCGAGGAAGGCCTTCCAATCGAGCCCTTTGGGATCGACACCCATCGGGGTGCGCCTCATCCTCTCGCCCTGATTGCGGTTCCAGGTCATGTGGACCTTGATGACTCGACCGATCCGACCCGCGCGAATCAACTCGTTCGCTTTTTGACAATGCGGCATGCTGCGCTGTTGCATTCCCACCTGCACGATCCGCTTATGTCGATTTTGGGCATCGATCACCGCGCGGCCCTCGGCGGGGTCGTGCGTGAGTGGTTTCTCGACGTAAACGTCTTTTCCGGCCTCACAGGCGGCGACGGTCATCGGCACATGCCAGTGGTCGGGAGCGCCGATCAGGATGGCGTCGATGTCCTTGCGGTCGAGGAGTTCGCGAAAGGAGTCGGTGGCGAATGCTTTCGCGTCGGCCAGCGGCTTCGCGGCGTCGAGATGTTTGTCGTAGAGGTCGCAGACTGCCGCGATTCGGACGCCCGGGATGCTGGCGAGCGGCTTCATCAACGTCCGGCATCGTCCCCCCGTGCCGATGCAGCCGACGTTGAGAGTCTCGTTCGTCCCGTACCCTCGCGCCGATTCCACGCCGAGAGTCGCAATCGTGGCCCCCGCGCTGTATCGCCCGAGCGTTTCCAAGAACTCCCGTCGCGTTTCATTGATCTCGCTCATGTGTACCGCCTTACCCCTTGCTCGATCGGAAAGGTGGACCGATCGCTCAGGTATGCCATAACGGTAACCGGTTCTCAAGAACCGAGGCGGACGCCACATTCATCAGAGCCGAAGATAGACCCTTGCTTCTCCAAAAATCGCACGAACAGATAAAAGATCGCGCGCGTTAGCCCACCGGGGTTTGCCCGTGTTGCCACGCGCTGAGCCTTCTCATGCCTTCCTCAGTGGTGATGACGGGGTTGTACCCGAGGTCACGACGGGCGGCATCAAGGTTGAACCAGTGCGCTGTGGTCAGCTCGCGAGCGACGAACCGTGTCATCGGTGGCTCGTCCTCGCGTCCGAGAGCGTGGTAGATTCCCTCACAAAGGGCTCCCGCCGCATAAGCTGCCCATGATGGCACCGATTTGACGATCGGTGGCAGACCCGCCGCCGCGAGGATTTGATCGATCAGATCCCAGATCGGGATCGGCTCCCCTTGAGCAATAAAGTAGGCCTTTCCCGCGATCGGGGAACCCTTGGCCAGTCGGTCCGCCGCGAGGAGATGGGCATCGGCTGCGTTGTCGATATACGTTGCGTCGATGAGCTTTGGGATTGTTCCGATCCGTCGAAGCTTTCCAGCCTTCGCTTTGGCGACAATGCGCGGAAACAGGTGATTGTCACCCGGGCCCCAGATGAGATGCGGCCGAAGCGAGACGACCGACAGATTCGCACCATTAGCGCTTAACGCAAGCCGTTCGGCCTCGGCTTTCGTCGCCGGATAAGGAGCCTCATGGTGCGTCGGGTAGGGCGTGGACTCATCGGCGCCTTCCATATCGCGACCGTTAAACACGACACTCGGAGAACTGGTGTAGACGAGCCGAGGAATATCTCGTTGTCTACATGTTTCGACAATATTATGCGTCCCCACGACATTCGCGCGATGGTATTCCGCGTAGGGCCCCCAGACGCCTGCTTTCGCGGCGACATGGAAAATGACGTCGCAATCTTCCGCCGCGGTGCGGACCGATTCCAGATCGGCCACATCACCCCGAACGCTATTCACTCCAAGTGCGCGAAGCTCAGGATATTCGCCGCGAGCCAGGCTCGTGACCGAATCGCCACGAGCCACGAGCTTGCGGACGATCACCCCACCCAGGAACCCCCCACCGCCGGTCACAAGAGCCCTCAACGGACCCTCCTTGACGCCCAGACCGCGAGCTTTTCGCGAAAGATCTTCGCGTTGTGGCGGATGTCGACGGGGAATGATTTGTGAAATAAGAACGTGTCGATCAACTTCGTATGGTCGTAGACTCGTCCGATCGTCTTCAATCCCGAGACGATCTCGTCGCGCTCAACTCTAGATACCGGCCATCGGTTGGGCTCGATACAAAGGACGGGACGTTGCATGCCGTCCGGTCCTAGCCCGATGAGCGCCGTGCGGTTGACCT
>JAYVYS010000034.1:0-5476 GCA_043784005.1 Isosphaeraceae bacterium | reverse complement strand
CTGATTGAGGAATTGAACAAGATCGCAGGCCGTCACGGCGTCGGCCGGATCGACCATATCGAGAACCGCCTTGTTGGCATCAAGTCCCGCGAGATCTATGAGGCGCCCGCCGCGATCGTTCTCCACGAAGCCCATCGCGAGATCGAATTCCTGACCCTCTCCAAAGACGCGCTCCGGTTCAAGACGCACGTCAGCCAGGCGTATTCCGACTTGATCTACAACGGCCTCTGGTTCAGTGCGTTGCATCAAGACTTGATGTCATTCGTGGTCTCGAACCAGCAATACGTTTCCGGCCTGGCGCGGGTGAAGCTCTACAAAGGCCATGCGATGATCGTCGGCCGCAAGAGCGAGCACAGCTTGTACCGGCACGAACTCGCCACGTACGATGAAGGTGACCAATACGACGCCTCAGCCGCGTTGGGCTTCATCAAAATCCACGGCCTGGCCCAGACGACCCAGGCCAAGCATCAGATGCTCAAAGGACCAGGTGGACGGCAGATCGAGTTGCCGAGCATCATTCCGCCCGACAGCGCAAGATGAGATTCATCGCACCGGAGGGTTGTACGCCATGACTATGGTCATCCAGGATCGGCACATGGCCCAGATCTACATCCGCGAGCGCCGCGCAAGCGGGAATGATCGCTGGGATGAAGTCTGGGAGGGGACTTATCTTCTACTGCCGAATCCAAACGTAGAACATCAGGACATTGCCACTGGACTCGCATCGATCTTCCGTGCAACTCTCGACTGGCAGCATCTTGGAAAAACGTACCAAGGTGTGAACGTGAGCGATCAGCCGGACGATTGGACAAATAACTATCGATGTCCGGATGTGGCCGTTTACCTTCCTGATAATCCTGCGAAACTTCGAGGGTCTTATTGGCTTGGAGGTCCCGATTTCGCCGTCGAGATCATCAGCCCGGACGACCGCTCTCGTCAGAAGTTCGACTTTTACGCGAAAGTCGGTGTCCGGGAGTTGCTTCTGGTTGATCGCGACCCTTGGGCGCTCGAGCTTTATCAGCGACGCGGAACGGAATGGAAGCTGGCGGGAACGTCAAACGTCGAGCAGCCCGATTTGCTCGCAAGCGAGGTTCTGCCACTCACCTTTCGACTCGTCCCGGGCTCCGCGCGACCGAACATCGAGGTGATTTATACCAATGGCAATCAGGAATGGACAGTTTGAATGATGTCGATCGACCTATGAGGGCAATGCCCCCTCCGCGATCTTGGTATCAAGCCAATCAAGGGCCTCTCGCTTGCTGTGAATCAGCCCTTCGAGTTGGGCCTCGAATGCGGCTTCCAGATAAATTTTGAAGAGCGGGCCATGCTTGATCCCGTGCCGGCCCAGGTCGTGGCCACTCAAAAGTGGTGGCGGATTGATAGGACCGGTCGGCTCATTTTTCAGATAGTATTCGCAGTAGTCAATGTGGCTGACATCGCCCGTTGAGGCCAGGGCGTCGGCCCGGTGCAAGGCCAAAAGCTCTTCGATTCCGGGCATCGCCAGGACTCTCTTGAGCTTGGATTCGCGAAGCTTCTTCGCCTCTCCCAGATACTGGTGCATCTCCACGAGCCACGTAACGCGCGCACGCTCCGCATTTGAGACTCGGAGGCGGCGACAGAGTCCGTCGGCGATGTTACGACCGATCAGTTCGTGGTTGTGAAAGCTCATCCGGCCGTTGTGGATCGCGCGAGTGATCGGTTTGCCGACGTCATGCAAAAGCGCGGCAAACGCAAGAGGGAAACTCGGCTCTGGAGGCAGCAAATCCAGGACGAGCTTGGTGTGTTCCCAGAGGTCGCCCTCCGGTTGCACGGGCTTCCCTTGAAAGATCCCTCGCATCGCAACCACCGGCGGCAATACCGCCGCCATCAGCCTCGTTTCCAAGATCATCTCCATTGCCTGGGAACGTCTGGGATCGACGAGCATCTTCCGCAGTTCCTGAGCGATCCGCTCGGCAGCCACGACGTTGATTTCACTCGCCATCGCGCCCATCGCGGAATAAGTAGTCGCGTCAATCTTGAAGTCGAACCGAGCCGCGAAACGCACAGCGCGGAGGAGCCGGAGCTTATCCTCGCCGAACCGCGCGAACGGGTCACCGATCGCTCGGACGACCCCGTCACGGAGATCCTTCAGCCCGCCGACATAGTCGATCACTTCTCCCGAAAAGGGGTCGAAGAACATCCCATTGATCGTGAAATCCCGGCGCTCTGCGTCTAGCCTTGGCGAACTGAATACGACAGACTCGGGCCGCCGGCCATCAATATAGGCACCGTCGCTTCGAAACGTCGCGACCTCGATTTCCAGGCCCGTACCGTGTGGACCACGAACGCGAACCACGCCGAACGACTCTCCTACGGGGATGGTTCGCTTCCGAAAAAGATTGGTCACCTGTTCAGGCCGGGCATCGGTCGCAACGTCGTAGTCGCTGGGAGTCTGACCCAACGTCAGATCGCGCACGCAACCACCCGCCCAGAGGGCCTGGAACCCCGTCTCGCGGAGCCTGCCCACTAGCCATACCGCAAACTCCCGACGCTCTTCAGGCGTCGGCGTCGGACCCATTGGAGGTAGCATCGGATTCGACATCGGGCGGTCCAGAATCGTCAACTTCGACAGGCTGTTCATCCCCGGTCACGGTCCTCACGCCGACCTGCGTCCCTCCGTAACGGCGGACGTCCCAGTCGTCAAACCCGGGCAGAATCGTGTCATCGAGCGTTCGCCCAGACTCGACCAGAACTACCGATCCGGCCGGCAATTTACTGAGTAACTCGCCGATCAATTGGTGAAGCCGCGCGGCATGGAGGTCGTAGTCGCGATAGGGAGGGTCGAGCATCACGACCATCGGCGTATCGTCGATGGGCAAAAATGCACGGACCCAGCGGAAGGCATCGCCCGTGAGCACATGTCCCCGGTCTTCATAGCGAAGAATCGCAAGATTGCGGTGGATCAGGGCCGCGTTGGACCGGTTCTGTTCGACAAAAATCGCTCGTGACGCCCCGCGGCTTAGCGCCTCCAGCCCAAGTGCGCCCGTTCCCGCGAACAAATCCACAACAACGCGATCAGGCACGTCTTCACGCAAGAGATTGAACACTGATTCACGCACGAGCTCGCTCGTCGGGCGGGTCGTTTTCCCTTTCGGACCGTCGATTTTATGTCCCCGGCGCTCGCCGGCAATGATGCGCATCGAACTCCAACCCTCCGGATCGCGCCGACTGAACGCGACAGACATGGTCGTCAAGAATTTGTCGCCTCAGTGTAACCTAAAGAACCCTCCGTTTCGACAGAAGGCCCGTCTGAAACTCCCCGCCGCTGGATGCAAGCCAGTGCGGTCGGTTCGGCTTGACCCTTCCGTCGAATCTCTGCATACTCCCGCCGCGGTTGGGAACATGCGCCTCGCCGACCGCCCGTCCGGATAGGCGACCATGCCATGCCATTTGCTTCGAGCGACGACACAACTTCAAGGACGAGGTTGGCCCTCGGGCTTCGACTTCGGCTGTCGTTCCCACGAAGGCTCCCGCTCTGATCGCACGCCTCTCCATTCTGGCCAAACGTAGCGCAGACAAGGATCGTCATGAAACGGCCACGGATCGCGCCTGCCACCACGGCATTTCTCCTTGCCGTTCTGTTCGGGTCGTGCCGCATCTCGGCGGCGGGACCCGACGCGACTGAGGAGGCTGCCCGGCTTCTCTCGCAAGACGACGCTTCCAAGGCCATCGCAATCCTTGAAGCCGCGCTGCCCAATGCGAATCGCGTTGATCGTCCCGCGATGATCGGTCAACTGGTGCTGGCCTATTCCTCCGCACTCAAGCGAGCGGAGGCTTCCGGAAACAAAGACGAAGCCGAAACCCTTCGCGACAACTTGGATATCCTTCGCAGGGACCGACGAGGGAGTGCGACGGTCAAACCCGGTCCGTCACCCCTGCTGAGTCCGACTCCTCAAGAACCAGCGTTTTCGTCGGTTCCCAAGGCATCTACGCTCGAGCCGACGAATCCTGAATCACTGAAGACCGCCGGTGCGCTCGTGAAGCCGATCGTACTCCCGGTGGGTGAGCTTCCGCCAGCCGCCCCCCTGCCTGAGCCTGAACCCCTACCCGCCCCGTCCGTGGTGAAGTCACCGACGTCACCTGACGGGCGGAAGGTCACGCTCACCGATGAGACTCCCTCACGGATTCCGATCACTACTCCCGAAGTTGGGGATCTATCGCTCAAATCCGCCGATGTGGCGTTCCTTGATAAACGCTATGAAGAGGCGGGAAACGTTTATGCGAAACTCGCAAGCGAGTGGTCGCTTCCCGAAGATCGTCGCTCGCACTGGGCTTATTGTCGCGCTGTCTCGGTGGTCAAGCGTCTTAACGACCAGCCGACGACCTCGACGGCCTGGGCATCGATCGACGCCGAGATTCGGGCGATTCAGACCTTGAGCCCTGGAAACTGGTTTGCCGAATACCTACGTAATCTCGCCTCGGAGCGGAGCGGAAATGTTCGCGCGCCGAAAGCCCGGTCGAACGCGAGGGTTGTTGTTCGCGGGTCGTCACCCGAAGAAATGAGCCGGAACGACGAAACGCCAGTTCCTCCGGGTTCGTTGGCACCCCCGCCCCCACCTCGCCGACCGGCGACGATCAAGCTGCCGGGGTCGGAACTGGATTGGAACGGTCAACCGGTCACGTCCAACAACTTTCATGTGCATTACGTGGGTGAAAGCCCCGCGCTTGCGCGGCAGGTCGCTCAGGCGGCCGAAGAGGCGCGAGCCATCCAGATGAAGCGGTGGGAGGTCGTGACGCCCGGCGGAAGCTGGACACCGCGTTGCGAGATCTTGCTCTACCCGAGCCCGGACGAGTTTGGCAAGGACACAAAGCAGCCCCCCGATTCCCCCGGTTTTTCCAGCATGGGCATGAACGCGGGACGGATCGTGTTCCGGAGGGTCCATCTCAGGGCGAACCACCCGAACCTCGTCAAGGCGGTCCTTCCTCACGAGGTAACGCATGTCGTGCTGGCCGACATCTTCCCCAAGCAGCAGATACCGCGATGGGCCGATGAAGGGGTAGCTGTGCTGGCCGAGCCGAACTCCGAACAGGCGATTCGCGCGGCCGATCTGGAGGAGCCGCTCAAGGCCGGAAAACTGTTTCGCCTCAGCGACCTTATGAGCATGGATTACCCCGACCCGAAACACTGGAGCCTTTATTACGCTCAGAGTGTCTCGCTGACTCGCTTTCTCGTGGACGCGGGAACACCCGCCCAATTCATCGCTTTTGTGAAGCATGCGCAAAATGCGGGTATCGAACCGGCTCTCGTCGCGATCTACAAGATTGAGAGTCACTCCGAACTTCAGAAGCGCTGGCTAGCATCCGCCAAGGCACGGGCCGCGTCCGCGTCCGCGACGAATGTCGCAACGTCGAATGACGAAAGCGAGACCAAGACGCGTTGATCGTCGCGGTCAGTTGATGTTCGACGAGAACAAGGCGTTGATCGCTTCCGCAATCA
>JAYVYS010000033.1:0-2221 GCA_043784005.1 Isosphaeraceae bacterium | reverse complement strand
GCCTTGGTCCTGGCAGGGCTCATCGGGATCGCGATCGGGCCTGGATTCGCCGCTCGACTTTTCTTCCGAATGACAGGCGGCGGACTGCTCAGCGCTCGAGGGATGCGCTCAGTCACGAACCCGTTGATAAACATCCTCTCCGCACCCGACGAACATGCGCCCAAGCGCCGACAATTCGGCCGATTCGCCTGCTTCATGACCTTCGTCGCCTTCGCCTGGCTAGTGGGAGGGTGCTGGTATCTACGCGCCTTTGTTCACACGGGGAATCCGGTTCATCCGTTTTTTCGACACGCTTTTGGAGGTGCGGGGCTCGACGAAGTCCTCGGTCCCGAGAAGCGTCCCCTCCCGCTTGATCCTGTCCACCTCCTCTCGGCGCTCGGTCCGTTGACGCTCGAACCCGACAAATTCGACAGCTTTTCTCATCAGTTCGGTCCCGTCTTTCTCTTGTTTCTGCCCGCCCTTTTAGTGGAAAGACCGCCCAGGCGCGTGCTGGTCGTCGCCGCGTTTGGATATGGATTTTTGCTGATCTGTCTGACGCAACGACAAAGTATGCGTTTTGTCTTGACCGCCATCGGACCGCTTTCGGTCGCCGTGGCTTGGCAGGCGCGGGTTTGGTGTGAGCGGAAGTCGGTGCCCGGCCGTATCCTGCTCGCGGCGCTCATGCTCGCGCTCTCGTTCGAGACCACGCTCGCGGTGGCGAGAGCAAGGCATGGGCTTGGGGTCGTCCTCGGCTTCGTCTCGGCCGAAGAGTATCTAGCACGTCGCGAGCCGACATTCCGGGTTGGCCAGTGGATCGACGATCATTTGCCTCCATCGGCCCGACTGGTTGGACAGGATCACCGCGGCTACTACATCCCGCGCCCCTACACGATGGAGCTTGCACACCGTCGGCGGACGAAATTGGGAGGGTCGGGGGAGTCTGCGGAAGCGGTCGTGGAGCAACTTCGCAAGGACGGCTTCACTCATCTGATAATGTGCCCGCCCGTCCCCGAAACGGCGATCGAGTTCGACCCGACCCTCGGCCGCATGCTTTCGCCTTGGCTGGCTGAAACTCAGCCACTCTATCGCGAAGATTTGAAAGACTCCGACGGTGTAACACGTCGCTACGCCATTTATTCCCTGGTCGAGCCCCCGATCATCGCGGGTTCGGGGGCGAATCGAGGGAGCCTGCGACGATGACGGAAAGGCCGACTCTCAACGAACTGCGGGCGCGGGTCCATAAAGAACGGCACCGCGAGATCGGCAACTGGCTCGCCCGAAAAGCGGCGCGGCCGTTGGCGGTTTACGGAACCTGGATCGCAATACGGCTGAGAATCTCCGCCCATCAAGTCACGTTTGCCGCGCTCATTGCGGGGTTATGCGGCGCGATCGCGATCGGAACGGGGACGCGATCGGGCTTCATCGCGGGCGTCATCCTTGCCTATCTCTGCTTCTGGCTCGACCACGTCGACGGACAGGTCGCGCGCTGGCGGGGAACTGCGAGCCTGGACGGGGTTTACCTTGATTACCTGTTGCACCATGCCCTTAACCTGACCCAAGGTTTCGCACTCGGCTACGGACTGGCAGCGCGGACGGGCGACCCGCGTTGGGCGATCGCGGGTTTTGCGATTGCCGGCGGCTGGCTCGGCTTGAGCCTTCACAACGATTGCCGTTACAAGGCTTTTTTTCAGCGTCTCAAACGGGAAACGCGGACTTATCGGATCGACGCGGGGAGTGGTGGACGCCCCGTGCCACCGCCAGGCTGGCCGCGCCGAGGGCTCGGAGTGTTGAGCTGGCCGCTTTTCAAGGCGTGCGAGCCTCACGTGATTCTACTCGGCCTCTCCGGACTCGCCATGCTTGCCATTTCGACCCCGTTGCTTTGGGATCGGCTGTGGCGGTCGGCGGTGGTCGCGATGGCGATCATCGCCCCGATGCTCGCGCTCGCGCGAACCGGCCGAGCGATCCATCGAGGAGCCATCGAAGAAGAATTCGGGTATTGGTTTCGTGACTGAGACCAACGCACGGTGATCGATTCACGCCACGCTCGCCCCTGGACTCTCCTCGTCCCACCGCTATGCTAGGAAGGGTTCTCTCCCCCGGATGAGGCCGCACATGAATCGATCGCTCGAACGAGACATCCATTTCGATGATCCCGCGCGTCGCGACATCGGGATCGGGATTGTCGGCGCGGGGTTCATCGTGCGCGACTGTCATCTGGTCGCCTATCATGAAGCCGGGTTCC
>JAYVYS010000032.1:0-18045 GCA_043784005.1 Isosphaeraceae bacterium | reverse complement strand
ACCTCGCCATCAGGCCCTCCGCGGACGATCATGTGGGCGGGTCTCCAGAGCAGGTCTCTGGGACGCTCGGGCGCTTTGAACTCGATAAGCTCGACGCGATCGATCGGAACCCAGTAATAGATGCCGCTACTGGTGAAGATCTCGAAAAAGGCGAAGCTCATGTCGTCGAGGTCGCGGAAATCGTCGAACGGCTGGTCGTCACACATCCCGGAAACCTTGGGCCATTCCGCCTCAGCCCGCGCCCGAATCTCGGCCGCCTCGTTTGTGGCTCCCTCACGAAGCAAGACCGACGCTTCGAGCAAGAGGCGGGTTGATCCCTCGGGCCGACCGAGGAATTCGGGAACCCGGCCCGAAGCGTAAAAGTCTTGTCGGGCCGTCGCGGCGCGGATCAAATGGCGGAATACCGTGGCGACGGGAAAGGCTTTGGTATCTTGATGGCCTAATGCGTCGAGCTGGGTGTCGGCACGTTCAAGCTCTCCGGCAAAGCAAAATAGTTCGCTGAGAAAGAGACGAAGCCCCGAATCAGTGGGGTGGTTGCGCACCGCCTCCACCTGGGCCGCGATCGCCTCCTTGAGCTTTCCTGCGTGAAACAATTCGTGCGCGGTCACGGCGGCGTTCCTCGATGGGAAAGGGGTGAGAGCAGAGTCACCTAAGTCGTGTAGGCTGGGTCGAGTCTTCGAGGCCCACCACGCAGTGGACGATCGTGGGCCGTGACGACTCGACCCACCTTACATATCAACGTGTCCGCCAGTCGAGCGACAGTCATCAACTTGTTCGTCCGGGCGTAAGCTCCGTGGTGAATTTCATCGCCGCGTACATCTGGTCGAGCTGGAAGTGCGGGCGCAAGTGAATGTCGCAGGAATAGCTCCCCGGTGATCCCGGATTTTCCCGAACCTTCACACGGGCCTCGCGCAGGGGATATTGGGCCTTAACCTCGGGTCCGGCGGATTCATTTGAAATGGTGTAATCCAAGAGCCATTTCTGAAGTTGAGCCTCGATGTCCTCGGGCCGGATCATGCTGCCGATGCGGTCGCGCGCCATCACCTTCACGTAATGCGCGAATCGGGAGACACAAAGTATATATTGAAGCATCGCCGAAAGCCGGGCATTCACCGTGGCTTTCAATTCGTCATATTTCGCAGGCTTTTGGATCGACTGATTCCCGTAAAAGGCGGAATACTCGGTATCATGGCAATGGCAGAGCGGAATGAACCCCAGTTCTTCCAGGTCTTTTTCACGAGCGTCGGTGACAATCACCTCGGTCGAGCACCGGGTTGCCACGCCGGTTCGGTCGGTGCCGAAAGAGTGAACGGGAAGGCCCGTGACCAATCCTCCGTCGTCCAGACACGTGCGTTTCCCCGCGCGGTCGACCGGGCTGTGCCGGATGCCCCGGATGTCGGCCAACCAGCCCGAATTGGCGAAGCTGCGGATCAGCACCGCCCCGAAGGCATACGCGGCGTTTCCCCAGAGGTAGCGGTCACGGCCTGGCCCTCCCACGTCTTCTCGAAAGCGCGACCCCGCCCCCGGCGCACCCGTCGTGCCGTGAGGAACACGCATCAAGATACGAGGGAGAGTCAACCCGACGAATCGGGAATCTTCGGACTGACGTAACGAACGCCATTTGGTGTATTCCGGCTGCTCGAACGTCCGAGTCAGCTCAAGGGGGCGCTCGAGTTCCGTGAAGCTGTCCAGGCCGAAGAACGTAGGGTGGACCGACGTGATGAACGGGGCGAACGCTGCCGCGGCGACTCCCGCGATTTGGGATAGAGCCTCGACATCGTCTTGCGGATGCCCCGCCGAGGGCCGGGGATGCATCTCATAATCTCCGAGCAAGACCCCGAACGGCTCGCCGCCCGGTTGGCCAAACTCGTTCTCATAGACTTTTTTGAAGAGTTGACTTTGGTCGAATTCGAGAGCCCGCGTCACGTCGTTGGCCAGGTCGTTCCACGAGACGTTGAGGACCCGGACCTTGACCCCCTCGCCTCCTTCGGGAATCGTGTTGGTGAGGTACTCCAGACCTCGCCATGAAGCTTCCAGCTTTTGATAGGCCGGGTGGTGGATCACACTGTTGAGCTGGCGGTCGATCAAGGCATCGATCCGGGCGATATCACGATTGAGCAAACGTCCGACCGCCTCTCGCGAGGGCAATGCGGCGGTGTGATTATCGAGTCCGAACCAGGTGCAAACCGCTTTCCACGGTGAACGTTCGCCAAGGAACGAACGAAGACCGGCAGGCGTCAAGGGCTGAGACGCGGTGCTCGTGAGTGACCCCGAGGATGTTGCGTCGAGAACCTCGTCCAGAAGAGTCGGCCCCGGCGTTCGCGAGGGTGCCGGCGATTCGACCGCCGGGTCGGCGTCCTCGCGAAAGAGCACCGTCACGGCGCGTTCGTCGGCTCTAGGTTCCATCACGGGTTTCGCTCGGAAGTTGAATCACGGATGGAGCCAAATTTTAGCGCATGGTGCGTCCACCGGACGCACCATGCTCTTAAGGATCATGCGCTCTTCGGAATGCTCGCGACCATTCGCAGGGAAGTCGAGAGTTCCTCGAACTGGAGCCAGGGACGAAGCCAGGCGACGGCGTTGTAGGAGCCGGGCTGGCCGGGGATCTCCTTGACTTCCACCTTGGCCTCGGCGAGCGGGAACTTCGCCCGCATCTCTTGCCCGGAGTTGGGGTTGGAGTTCACATAATTGTTGATCCAGCGATTCAAATCGTTCTGAACGTCGCTGGCCTCTTTGAACGAGCCGATCATGTCGCGGGCCATGATCTTCAGATAGTGAGCAAACCGCGAGCTTGCCATGATGTAGGGCAAGCGCGCCGAGATCGCGGCGTTGGCCGTGGCCTCGGGCCGGTCGTACTTCTTCGGCTTCTGGGTGGTCTGAGCACCGAAGAACACGGCATAGTCTGTGTTCTTGTAGTGGCCCAGCGAGAGGAAGCCGAGCTTGCTGAGTTCGGCCTCGCGACGGTCGGTGATGCCGATCTCGGTCGGGCACTTGGCGTCGGTGTCGCCGTCGTCACTGGTGAAGGTAAACACGGGAAGCCCTTCGACTTTTCCGCCACCTTCCGCCCCTCGGATCGCCGTGCAAAAGCCGGACCGAGCGAAGGCGTCGGTCATCCGAACACCCATGGCGTACGATGCGTTCATCCAGGTGAAGTGGTCGTGAGGAACGGGTTTAGTGGGGTCGACCTCTTCATACGAGAACGCTTCGATCGGCTTGGTGTTGGCTCCGTAAGGGAGCCGCGACAGAACGCGAGGCATGACCAGATTCACGAACCGAGAGTCTTCCGAGTCGCGGAAAGAACGCCACTTGGTGTACTCGACGGTCGAGAAAATCTTCTCAAGGTCGCGGGGTTTGGACAACTCTTGCCAGTTCTCGAAGCCGAAGAGCTGGGGAGCGGCGGCGGCGACGAACGGACAAAACGCCGCCGCGGAGACCTGAGCCATCTTGCCCAAAAGATCCACGTCTTCGGGGTGGTTGGTGAACTCGTAGTCACCGATCAGGGTGCCGTAAGGCTCGCCGCCGGGATGGCCAAACTCGTTCTCATAAAGTTTTTTGAACATCTGGCTCTGATCGAACTCAACAGCCTTGTCAAGGTCGTTGAAAAGTTCGCGCTTGCCGATGTTCATCACCTTGATCTTCAACGTCGCGCTGGTCTCGCTGTTCATCACCAGGTAGTTCAACCCGCGCCAGGAGCCTTCGAGCTTCTGGAAATCGGGGTGGTGCATGACCGCGGAAAGCTGTTTCGAGAGGATCTCGTCGATCGCCTGGATACGAGCGTTGATGGTTTTGGTGACGTTTTTGTCCCAGGTGACCACGCCTGTCATGGCCTGGTCGACCAGGTTTTTCATCAGTTCCTCGGCGCGGGACCGATCGGTCTGCTTGGTCGCCGAGAGGATCTGATCGAGAAGGTTGACTTCCTGCGTTTGCGCTTCGGCCCCTGCCGCCGCCTGGGCCTGCTGTTCGCCGGTGCTCATCGTTTTCATGCACTCCAGATCAAGAAAGACAAGACCAAACGTCAGGAGCCCGTGCTTTTGGGACCATCGCCAAGTTTTTCGGAAAGCGACTTGATCCCTTCGCCTTCTTTGCCTTCCTTCAACACATTCTCCAGAAGGGATTCGAGTTCGTCAGAGCGGTCGACCTTGGTCAAGAGATCGCGAAGCTTGTCACGGACCTCAAGCAGATCTTTCAACGGTTTGACCTGCTGAACCACGCGGTCGGGATCAAAGTCTTGCATCGAGTTAAACTTGAGCTGGACGCCAAGCTCGCTGCCATCGCCCTTGAGGGTGTTCTCGACCTTGTAGTCAAGGCCGGGCGTCATCCTCGCCATCACGTCGTTGATGTTGTCGCGGTCGATCTGAACGAACTTTCGGTCCTTCAGGGGCCGCAAGGGCGAGGTGGGCTTGCCTGAGAAGTCTCCCAGAACGCCGACGACGAACGGGAGTTCCTTCTGGACCTTGGCTCCTTCCGTCTCCACTTCATACGAAATATGAACCCGGGGCTTTCGCACGCGGGCCAATTTGTCATGAACGCTTCCGGATGACATGAGGTCGCGACTCCTGAATCGGAAAATGTGTCAGAGCATAACGAGAAGAGCAACGACGCGAGGTGTCAATGCAACCCTTAGAGCTTACGCTCACGTTTGGGGCTTGATACCAACTTGCTTGAACAAGTTTTTGCGAGGCCCATCCTCCGGGATCAATTCGGAGAGCAGGTCGGGAAGAGGCATCCTACCCCAGTGGATCACCTGTTCCAATGCATAAGGAACGATCGACTGCGGCTCGTTTTGGCGGAAGAACTCGGCAACCTTGGACAGTGCGTCGAGCGCATCATCACGTGTTCGGATCACGCCCGAGCCCGAGGGCGCAGCCGCGGCGGCAACGGAAGCGGAGTCGGCCGGAGCGGTCGCGGTGGTGGTTGCCGACTTCGCGACGCCGGGAGGGGGCAGCTTGGCCCTCGCCATGTCTCGCACCACTTCAAGATAAGATTCCAACGCTCCTCGAAGGTTGTCCGACTGCGGGTCGTATTTCGTCGTCTCAGCGACGGCGTCGCAAAATTTACGAAACTGTTCTAGACTCGCCGTGATGTCGTCCACCAGATCGATGAAGAATTTCGCAGGCGTCTCGGCGATGGCTTTCGCGATCATTTCGATCGTGACAGCGCCCTTGTCGATTCGCGCTTGCCTAGCCTTTGCGTCGGGGATCTTTGCCAGAGATTTCGCGGCCTGATAGTGGGTCAACGCGAAAATCCCGCCGGAAGTCTCTCCGGTGAGTGGGATCTTCGCGATCGGAACAATCAGCGCGCCTGTGCCCTCAATGCCGTTGAGCTGAAGGAGATGGGAGAATCGATTTTCGACGTCGGGATCGCCGGGTGAAGGAAACAGAGCATCCTTATAAGTCGCAACCAATCCCGCCGCGAGCCCGAAGCCGTCACGAACGCCGGCAAAGCCCTTGGTGCGGGTCAGCCCCTCGATCATGTAGGCCGTCACCTCCATGTCTTTTGACTTCTCCGAAAGGACCGTGACGGCCCGATCAACCAACGGTCGCCAGTCGGGTGGGATAAGATCCTCCGCCCCGCGATCGATCTGGGTCTCGGTCTGCCGCGCGGCCTTGCGGTCTTCCTTGATTTTCTGGAAGTCCGACATGGGTGAGATATCGGCCCTCAGGTCGGTCCCCGTGGGGTTTTCAGCCGAGATTGGAGCGAGCAGCTTGGTGAGGTCCAAAATCTCAGGAGACGCCATCCGATCATTACCCCCGCCGACGAGACCCGAGCCCCGGGCCGTTCGCGACCCCCTCCGCCCCACTCCACGATCTTGTGACTAATTCAACGTACAAGTCTTGAGGGTCACGTACAACGATTAAACTTCAGGTTGTGGACAAATTTTAGAAGCATGACCGATTGCGGTTCACTTCCGTAGCGTTCGGATCGGCTCAAGCCCTAATATCGGGACTTGGGGCTTCGGGATTCGCGCCGACCGGGAGACAGGGCCGTTTCATTGTGATTTTCCAAAGCAAAAAAGACAGGATTCCAGAGACAAGATTTGAGTCGAAAAACAGAGCCGCCACTCCGCAATCGATCATGAGCCAAACAGAAATCAGAAACGGACGCCTCGATTTTCGTCGTACCGGATCTCGAATCTCGCATTTCCGATCACGCCTTTTGATACTCTTTCAGAGAATGAAACGGCCCTTGAAGGGAGGGCGGACGCTTGCAATGGGGAGTGTGAAACGGTATACACACGATTGGATGTGGGTCACGGACCGGGGCTCGCTCCGTACCTGTCTCAACGGTCCGACGCGGGGCGTGTTCCCTCCGTTCTCGTCCGGTCCCGTGCCCCAACGCACCGGGGGGTCTGCCGCCATGCCCGAGATTTCTCAGGAGCAACGCCTCCTCGCGGTATCCACGCCTCTGGGTACCGATACGTTGCTGCTTCTCGGCTTCAACGGCGTCGAGTCGGTCTCGCAGCCGTTTCGCTTCGAGCTTCAACTGCTGTCCCAACAAGAGACGATCGCGCCGGCGGATCTTGTGGGTAAGCCCGTCTCGTGGCGAGTTGGCCTGTCTGATCAAGAGCCCCGATTTTTTCATGGGATCGTCAGCCGCCTGTTCGCCGGCGGACGAGACAAGCGCGGGCTCCGCGCGTATCGCGCCGAGGTTGTGCCGTGGCTCTGGTTCCTGACGCGGACGGCGGACTGCAAGATCTTTCAGCAGCTCTCGACCCCCGACATCATCAAGCAAGTCTTCGACGGCCTTGGCTTCGCGGACTATAGCGTCAATGTCAAAGGAACCTTCGCGCCCTGGGATTACTGCGTCCAATATCGGGAGACGGCGTTCAATTTCGTCTCAAGGCTGATGGAACTCGAAGGCATCTTCTACTACTTCGTGCACGAAGAGTCGAAGCACACCCTGGTCCTCGCCAATGACGCGTCGGCCTGGGCGACGGTTCCGGAGAGCCCGGTTTCGTACGCGAGCGGCACCGTGGCTCGCGATCATGTGACCTCGTGGGAGCATTCGTACTCGTACCGATCGGGCAAATGGTCGCGAACCGATTACAACTTCGAGACCCCGAGCACGAGTTTATTGACCTCGACGAACACGACACTAACTTTGCCCTCCATCAGCGGTTACGAGGTTTTTGAATTCCCTGGTGCCTACATGGTCAAAGGCAACGGTCAACCGGTGACCAAGATCCGGATGGAGGAAGACGAGGCGGCCTATGATGTCGTGCTAGGCGCGAGCGAGTGTTGCACGTTCACGGCCGGGGGTAAGTTCACTCTCGCGGAACACGAGATCGACGCTGAAAACGCTTCCTACGCATTCACGTCCGTTGAGCATTCCGCGAGCGAAGGAAGCTTTGGCGGAGGCGCTTCGAAATACTCCAACAGCTTCACCTGCATCCCGGATTCGGTCGCCTATCGGCCGCCGCGCGTCACGCTCAAGCCGGCGGTGGCGGGACCGCAAACCGCCGTCGTCGTGGGTCCGTCAGGTGAAGAAATTTATGTTGATAAGTATGGTAGAGTGAAGGTCCAATTTTTCTGGGACCGGCTCGGGACGTTGAACGAAAATAGCTCGTGCTGGATTCGCGTGTCGGAGCAATGGGCGGGCAAAAACTGGGGTTTCGTCGCCCACCCGCGGATTGGGCAGGAAGTGATCGTCGACTTCATCGAAGGCGATCCCGACCGCCCCTTGATCACCGGCCGCGTGTATAATGCCGAGCAGATGCCCCCGTACGACCTTCCCGCGAACATGACGCAGACCGGGATCAAGTCACGCAGTAGCAAGGGGGGCGGCACCGCCAACTTCAACGAATTTCGGTTTGAGGACAAGAAGGGCTCGGAACAGGTCTTCCTTCACGCCGAGAAGAACCAGGACATCGAGGTCGAGAACGACGAGACTCACTGGGTCGGCCACGACCGTACCAAGACGATCGATCATGACGAGACGACTCACGTCAAACACGACCGTACCGAGACCGTGGATAACAACGAGACCATCACGATCCACGGCCAACGCACCGAGGTCGTGGATAAGGATGAATCGATCACGATTCATCAGAATCGTACCGAGGTGGTCGACAAGGACGAAACGATCACCATCTCGGGCAACCGAACCGAGACGGTGACCAAGGATGAGCAGATCACGATTTCCGGCAATCGCACGGAAACCGTGAGTAAGGACGAAACGATCACGATTTCCGGCAACCGTACCGAGACTGTCAGCAAAGACGAATCGATCACCATCAACGGCGGACGGACGGAGAACGTGACCAAGGACGAGAGCCTGACGATCGGGGGCGGCCAGACCATCAGTGTCGGCAAGGCGCTCACGATCACGGCGGCCGACTCGATCACGCTCACGACCGGCTCCGCCTCGATCACGATGAAAAAAGACGGAACGATCACGATCCAAGGGAAAGACATCACGATTCAAGGGTCTGGCGAGATCGTTAGCAAGGCGAGCAAGAACATGACCCTCAAAGGGCAGAAAATCCTTCAGAATTGAGTCGTAGTCAACGACCTACGTCAGTATAGGTAAATCCGACATGGCTCCCACTCCGGAAAAGACGGAAGCGACACCGATGAAAATTGTCGCGGATGTGAATGGTCATGGCGCGATCGATCTGAAAACGTTGACGGCAAGGACCGCCCGGCATGGCCCGAGAGGGACCGGCCGCGATCTCAGGCCCGTATCCGCGTCGAAACCGTCCCGCAATCGCCGAAACGGATCGACGACGCGCGAATCGATCGCGCCCGGAGAGGTTGTGGTCGGCGAATTCCTTGGAATGGGGCCGTCAGGCGAACTTCTGGTGAGTCACCCTTTGAACGGGGAGCGAGAGCCGCTCGTCGCGCGTTCGGTCGTCCCTCTTGGTCCTTCGCAGGTAGGCCGCTCGGTTGTGATCGGGTTTGAAGAAGGGGACCGCCGCCGTCCTCTGATTCTCGGTTGCATCTGGCAAGGAACCCCCACGACGGAAACCCCGATCGCGTTGAGAGCCGCCGCCACGATAGACGGCGAACAGCTCGTTTTCAACGCGGAAAAAGAGATCGTGTTGCGCTGCGGCGACGCAAGCCTCACCCTCACGCGCGCGGGCAAGGTCGTGATCCGGGGGACCTATGTTTTGAGTCGATCATCGGGCGTCAACCGGATCAAGGGAGGCTCGGTTCAGATCAACTGAGCAAGCGCCTTCCGATGCAGATCAACACCAATACGACCGGGATGCCCGCCGAATTGACCGTCGCCACCGATAAGCATGGGCGGGACCATTGCGTCATCGTGGTCAAAGGAACGTTCGACGTCCGCGACAACGGCGACACAAGACCGTCCGAGGTTCAAGAACCGCTCATCCTCGCGGACGTTCCCTTCGGAGCGCCCGAATCATCTTGCATCAAGTATGAATGCGAGTTCTCGCTTCATAAGCCTCGCGCCGATCTGATTGTGAACGGAAAGGCGATCGCGCCCGGTGGAAAGCCAGCGAAGGACGTGATGGTCGCCCTCGAAATTGGCGTGGTTCGCAAGGAAGCGCGCGTCTTCGGCGACCGCCACTGGCAAAAAGGCATCCTGAGCTTCAGCGCGACCGAGCCGGTCCCCTTCCTGGAAATGCCGCTGCGATTCGAACGCGCTTTCGGAGGCTCGGACCACTCGCATGAGAGCCCCAAGTATCATGGGACCGAGATTCGCAACACGATGGGAGTCGGCTTCCGCAAAAATTCGGACGGGGCGACGATCGAAGGCACTCTCCTCCCGAATCTCGAACATCCCAAAAAGCTGATGCAAAACTGGTCGGACACGCCGCCGCCCGTGGGTTTCGGTGTCGTGAGCCGGAACTGGCAGCCCCGTTCGAAATTCGCCGGGACCTACGATCAGCGCTGGCTTGATGACCGATTCCCGTTCCTGCCTGAGGATTTCGACGACCACTATTTTCAGTCCGCCCCCGCCGATCAGCAGATGGCCTATTTCGAAGGGGGTGAGGTGGTGCGGTGCGGGAACATGACGGCTTCGGGAACCTTCCAAGTGAACGTGCCGCGGGTGAAGGTCTCGATCACATTTCGGTTCCGCGATCGCGATGTGATAATGTCGCCAAAGCTCGATACGCTGATTGTCGAACCCGACCGCCAACGTGTGCTGGCCCTCTGGCGTTCGAGCGTACCATTAGGGCGGAAGCTCATGTCGTTACGTGAGGTTGTTGTCCGCAGCCCTCGGTGATCGTTTGAAAGCGTGATCGGCTGACATGGAAATCTTCGCGACGGGAATGGTCTGCTCGGTCGGTCTCTCCGCAGCCTCGGCCTGCGCAGCGATCCGGGCCAGGATCGCGAAGTTTGACGAACTTCCGTGTCTCGACAAGAACGGCGAACCGATCGTCGGGGCGACTGTGCCGGGCCTTGAGGATCGCGGTAGGCTGGTTAGTTTGCTCGCCATGGCCCTGGCGGATTGCCTGGAATCCGGAAAGGTCAAGCAAACCGAACGAATCCCGCTTCTGGTCGGCCTCGCGGAGCCGGGCCGCCCTGGTAACGGAGCCGAGCATGCCGACGCGATCATTCGCGAGGTCGCGACGAAGTTGGAGAAGACATTCGACCCGAAACGATCGGCGGTCATCTTCCAAGGGCACACCTCGGGGTTCGAGGCGCTCAGGCAGGCCCGCGAACTTTTGAAAGACCCCGCCATCTCCGCATGTTTCGTATGTGGGGTCGATTCTTATACGAATTCGACCTCGCTTGAATGGTTGGAGCAGACTGACCGATTGAAGACACCTACGAATCCCGACGGAGTGATCCCCGGTGAAGCGGCGGCATGTGTGATCGTGGCCCGTCCTGGAAGTGGAAAACGTGAAGGGGGGACCACTCGCGTGGTTGGCCTGGGATCGGCCCTCGAAACGGCGACGGTGTTGAACGACGAGCCGATCCTCGGTTCCGGCTTGACCGAAGCGGTGAAGACCGCGCTGGTGGAGGCGGGATTGACGTTGCACGAGGTCGACTTTCGCCTCTCGGATGTGACGGGCGAACACTATGGTTTCAAGGAGCACGCCCTGATGGTGAGTCGGCTCATGAGGGGTGCGCGCGATGCGTTTCCGATCTGGCACCCGGCCGACGCGATCGGCGATACAGGCGCGGCGGCCGGTCTCACTCAACTCGTGATCGCCGACCGCGCGTTTCGTGAGGGATATGCGCCCGGGGTCCGAGTTCTTTGCTCGACAAGCTCTGTCCCCGGCGAGCGTTTTGCCGCGGTTCTTGAGTTTCAACGCGATTGAGATCGGGAGTTTTTCAAGATGGGCTGCGAAGTGTACTCCGGTTGCAACGAGGTTGCCTGCAAGGCCGGTGATGGCAAGGTGATCGCGGCCATGCCCGACGTCTGCCTGAGCCCGCCGCCGCCCCCGATCGGGCCGGTCCCGATTCCCTATCCCGATACGTCGATGTCAAAAGATATGCAGAATGGAAGCAAGACCGCGATGATCAAAGGTCAGGAAGTGATGCTCAAGGATCAGTCTTTCTACGCGAGTTCCCCGCTGGGCGACGAAGCGGCCACCATGGGCCTGGGTGCCGGCGTGATAACCGCGACGATCACGGGCAAAACGTATTTCATGATGTGGTCGATGGACGTACAGTTCGAGGGGCAGAACATCGACAGAGGCCTCGACCTGACCATCTCCAACCACTCCGGCCCGCAACCCGGCAACACTCCGCCGATGCCGAACATTGGTATGATCGCGGCACCTTGATGAACGATCTGGCGGCGGACTCTCGAACGACGGTATGGAGCAGAACGTGATCCCCGAGGTTGTCGATCAGTACGCCGAGGAAGCCGCGTTCCTCTGGCTCCTTCGCGACTTGGCCGTCTCGGCCCCCCATTACCTGCTGGCCGACCTCGCCCGACTCGATTCGCGGATCTCGGCTCATCTCGACGGTTTGCGCGGCGAAGGGAAAGCAGGGCGGGAAGTCCTTCAGAAGGGGCTCGAAATCGGCGAGCCCGGCGAGGTTTTCGCCGCGGGAGTGCTCGCTTTCGGGTCGGGCGACTCGAACGGGATTCAAAGCATCCTTGATGTCGGAACGGCAAAGCCGGAAACGCGCCGGGCCTTGATCTCGGCGCTCGGCTGGCTTCCTTTCGAAGCGGCATCCTCAGACATCACGATGTTATTGTCATCGGATTTGTCGAACCTCCGGCAGATCGGTATCGCGGCCTCGGCCATCCATCGCAAGAATCCGGGAGCGGCGGCTCTGCAAGCGGCGTTCGCATCGGACAATCCTTGCCTCAAGGCGCGGGCCCTTCGCGCGGCGGGAGAACTCGGGCTGATCGATTTTCAACTCGCGCTCCGGGCGAATCTCAAGGCAAAAGAGCCCGCGAGCCGGTTCTGGGCCGCGTGGTCGACCGCCTTGCTCGGCGGCCATAAAGACGCACTCTCCGCATTGCGGGATGTTGCCGAGGCAACCGGGCCATTCGCTTTGCGGGCGACGATTTTGCTCATCCGAAGGCTACCGCTTCGCGATGCCCGTGCCTGGCTTTTCAAGCTCGTCAAGGAGTTGAAGCGTGACCACGTGGCGATCGCCGCCGCAGGCGCGCTGGGTGATGCCGACGCCGTTCCCTGGCTGATCGATCAAATGAAGGTGCCCGCAATGGCCCGTGTCGCGGGTGAGGCCTTCAGCATGATTACCGGGGCGCACATCGCCTACAATAAATTGGAAACACAAAAACCCGAAGGGTTCGAGTCTGGCCCGACCGAAGACCCCAATGACGACAACGTCGCCCTGGACTCCGACGAGCATTTGCCATGGCCCGACCCTGCGCTCGTGAAGGCATGGTGGGAGAGCCGGCGTGGTGGTTACGCCAAAGACACGCGCTATCTGCGCGGCAAGCTAATCACGCCCGAATTCCTTCGCGAAACATTGAGGAAAGGCTATCAGCGACAGCGCGCGGCGGCGGCTTTGGAACTGGCGATCCTCAATCCCGGAAAGCCATTATTCGAGGTTCGCGCATCGGGGTTCGTCCAGCAAAAGGTGCTCGGCGGGTCGTGAGCTGACTCACGACCCCGCCTCGTTTCCTATCGCTCATTTCAGGTCGTAAACGAAATCACCTTTCTCGCTCACGGAAATATGCACACTTGTGAGTGCCTGGCCCGCGGCCATCCGGGTGAGAACTTCCTGCGAGATCTCGGGGAGCAACGTCCGCGTGAGAATATGATCGACGTTGCGGGCACCGCTTTGCACTTCGTGGCAACGGCCCGCGATGCAGTCGATCAGGTCGTCGCTGTAGGTGAACCGGGCGCGGTGGTTCTCTTTCAAACGCTGTGCCACCCGGCCAAGCTGAAGCTTGATGATCCGGCGCATCACGTCGTCGGAGATGGGATAGTAGGGGACGATGATCATCCGACCAAGAAACGCTTGCTTGAAGATCTGAACACCTCGGTCGGTCTTGGCCTCAAGCAAGTCGGGGCGGATCGCATCCGCCAAGGCCTCGGGACCGGGAGCAGTGTCGGGGTCGGCGCAGAGCTTCAAGATCGTGTCGGTGCCGACGTTCGACGTCAGCAAAATCACCGTGTTTTTGAAGTCGATCTCACGCCCCTCGCCGTCTTCCAATGTCCCTTTGTCGAAAACCTGGAAAAACAACTCCAAGACGTCCGGATGTGCCTTTTCGACCTCGTCCAGAAGCACCACGCAATAGGGCTTCCGTCGCACGGCTTCGGTCAGCACGCCCCCTTCGCCGTAGCCGACATAGCCCGGCGGTGAGCCTTTGAGGCTTGAAACCGTGTGTGCCTCTTGATACTCCGACATGTTGATCGTGACGAGGTTATGCTCACCGCCGTAGAGCGTGTCGGCCAGGGTGAGCGCGGTCTCGGTTTTGCCGACGCCGCTGGGTCCGACCAGCATGAACACCCCGATCGGACGCCTGGGGTCGGTGAGATTGGCCCGCGCTGTGCGGATTCGCTGGGAGATCGCTTCCAATGCGTGCGTCTGACCGATCACCCGCTCTTCCAGCCGAGACCGAAGATTCAAGACCTTCTGAATCTCGTCGGTGAGCATCTTGCCGACGGGGATTCCGGTCCAACCGGAGACAACCTCGGCGATCGTCTGCGAATCGACGCATACTTGCATCAAGGGTGATTCCCCTTGAAGCTTGCGAAGGTCGGCGGTCTTCGCGTCCAGTTCGGTTCGCATCGTTTCGACCGCGGCGGAGGGGGTGAAAGGCTCGGCTTTACCGGCGTGGGCTCCTTTTTCCTGGTGATACGTTGTCTCGATCTTGGCCGACAGCGCCCGAACCTCTTCGACGCGCTTCTTTTCGTCGGCCCAGCGTGTTTCGAGCCCCTTGAGCCGTTCGCGATAGCTGTCCAGGTCCTGTTTCTTCTCGCCAAGCTTCTCTTCATGCCGGGCACCGGTGGCCAGTTCGCGTTCGAGCAGGCCGATCTCGGCGTCGAGGTGGTCGATCTGACGGCGGCAGTCTTCCACGGCCGGGGGCACGGCATTTTGGCCGATGGCCACGCGAGCACATGCTGTATCGAGCAGGCTGACCGATTTATCAGGAAGCTGTCGCGCGGGGATGTAACGATGTGAGAGCGTGACCGAGCTTTCAACCGCCTCTTCGAGGATGCGAACTCCGTGGTGCTTTTCGAGCACCGGAGTGATCCCCCGCATCATCTGAATGGCCCGGTGTTCCGAAGGTTCTTCAACCTTGATGACCTGGAAACGTCGGGCGAGCGCGGCGTCTTTCTCGAAGTATTTTTTGTACTCGGCCCAGGTGGTGGCCGCGATGGTGCGAAGTTCGCCGCGTGCGAGTGCGGGCTTGAGGAGATTGGCGGCGTCTCCTTGACCGGCCTGGCCCCCCGCGCCGATCATGGTGTGGGCTTCGTCAATGAAGAGAACGATCGGGACTGGAGAGCCTTTCACCTCGGCGATAACCTGTTTGAGCCGGTTCTCGAACTCGCCTTTCACCCCCGCACCGGCCTGAAGCAACCCCAGGTCGAGGGTCCGCAGGACGACCTTCTTGAGCACGTCGGGCACGTCTCCCGCGGCAAGCCGAAGGGCCAGGCCTTCGACAACGGCGGTCTTACCCACGCCGGCCTCGCCGGTGAGAATCGGGTTGTTCTGACGCCGGCGGATCAGGATGTCCACCATCTGACGGACCTCGGCCTCGCGGCCGATCACCGGGTCGATCTCACCGGACTTGGCGCGCTCGGTCAGGTTGATCGTGAACTGGTCGAGCGAGGGCGTCTGCGACATCCCGCCTTGCTTCGCTCCGTCCCCCGCGCCGGCTCCTGTCGCCGAGGCGGCGGAGGGACCTTCGTCTTCCGACGAACCGGTTATCAGTCGCATCAAGTTCGGTTGAAGCAGTTCAACCTTGATTTTCGCCAGTTCTTTCGAGGAGTCACGCGCGAGTCTGCCGAGTTCTTCGTCCTCCAGAAGCGCCAGTAAAAGTGTGCCCGAGCGAATCTGTCGTGCCTGGAACTGGATGGACGCCAGCACCCAGGCGTTGCGGACGAGCTGGTCGATCCGTAATGACAAGGTCGGCGTGCGGTCGTTACCTCGTCGGAACGAGTCGATGACCCGTGTGAGGTCGCGAGTCAGGTGTGAGGAATCAACTTCGAAATTCTTGAAGATCCGGGTCAAATCGCAATCCGGTGTATCGATCAGCTTAATGAGCCAGTGCTCGACCTCGACGCTCGGATTGGTCCGCGAAAGGCAGAGGCCGGCCGCCGACTGAAGTGCGTTTAAGCAGGTTTTATTCAGGGTCTTGATCAACGCACCGGAATCGACGCCCATGTTGGGTTCCTCGCAGGCTCGTGGGACGGAACGTGAACGTGTCGCCGAGCCCAATTCGCTCGAAATACACGAAAAAGAAGAAAAAGTAGGCTGGGTCGCGACCCAGCCTACGCAACGTTCAAAACTTATTTTGATAGGGGGGGCTCGCAGCGCTTACCCATCCTATACGTTTTGAAAGGATTTCTCGGTCGTTCCTTTTCCGATCCGTTCCGTTGATTACATGACGTTGCCGAGAGCGAGGTCGTAGCCCACGGTTGCCGGCGAGCCGTCTTCGTTCTTGGCACCCAAGGCCACGTCCCGGCACATGATCTTCGTGAAGTTGAATGAGAGGGATTCTTGTGGGCGGTCGCCGCCGCTTGAAGTGGAATAGCCGCTGATCATCGTGTTTGTCAGGATGTACGACAGGTAGACCGAGAGGTTGCCTTTGTCGGTCTTGCAGAAGTCGATCGTGACGTCGACACCTTCGCCCTGAAGGGCCTCGTTAAGCAAGTTCACCGTGGCGACGTCGGTCGGCTTGGTCACAACGATCTCGCTGACCGATGGCGCGCTCGATTCGCGGTCACCGGAGCCGCCGGTCGGGCTCGAGATCCCCCGGCCGATACCCCACTGGAAGCTGTTGACTTCGATCCATTTTTCATGGCCCGCAGCCGTAACGTCGCCTGTGAGCGCGGCATACTGAACGTAAATCGGCATCGTGAAGTCCTCGCGTTGGGAAAGGGTCAGGGAGTGGGTCCATCGCGAATTCGCGACTCGGGTCTTGATCCGCCGCCCGGTGTAAACTCCGGCGGTGCTCTCCGCGATTCAACGCGGGGCAGACGACAAACGGTCCGGCAATGGATGTCCGGTTCCATACCTCTAGAACATTCTTACGTCACGGAGTCTTGGGTTTCGCTCAAGACCTGAGGACGTGTCGGCCACAAGACATGGTTTCCGAGCATCGCCGAGACATCTCCCCCGAGATCGGTACGCCAGCCGCGACGAAATGTGACCCCCATTGCGGTGCGAGGTAGTTCGATCTTCCGGGAGCGGGATTGCTTTCGATGTCGGACCGTCATTTGTCACGAAATTCTCAACGCCTCAGTCAACATTAAGTTTATGCTCGCGTTTTGACGGGTGTCTCGCGCTCGACCCGATTCGCTCGCCTGATGGTATCGTGTCATGACGGGTGCTCAAAACGAAATCCTCTCACGAAACCGCTTTTTTTGAAAGTTCACGTCGGATTCCCATAATCGCGTCGCAGAATTGAACGACAGCCTGATAAGGGCGGAGTATAACTTTTCAGGGGTGATCGAACGTGATAGCTTGCTCAACAGGATTTCCGCGCGCGACGATGGCATGGGTCGTTGCCGAAAGCAAGCGGGGTTCGGTCCAATTAATCGCACGAGGACCGCATGATCACACGAGAATCGGCCCTTTCTCGGATCGGCTACCAACGCGCGTTCGACGTCACACGGACTCTCGTGTTGGCGCTTGCGGCGGTCGCCCTTCCGGCGGCACGCATCGCGGCTCAAGACGGCGCGTCGAGCTTTCGGAGGCCGGTCCTGGTCGTCGAGACCGAGGGGCATCACGCTCCCGTTCGTAGCCTGATCTGGCCAGATAACACCACTTTGATTTCCGCCGGTCAAGACAAAGTGGTGAAGGTTTGGGACCTGACCGCGGCTCCCAAGCTCTTGCGAACGATCCGGCCTCCCGTCTGGCGGGGGCCGGCCGGAATCCTCTACGCGGCGGCCCTTTCTCGATGGCCCGACGCAAAGGGGCAACGGCTGTTGTCGGTCGGCGGCGTCGGGGTCGACGCCACCCGAGGCGACATGACGGTCTACGCCTTTCCGGGGAAAGCCGGCGCGGAAACCGGAGAGCCCCTCGCCCGACTGATCGCCCCGAAAGACTCGCGGTTGCCCGGCCACCGTAGCAGTGTGCTGACGATTGCCTACGATGACAAATTCATGCGATTCGCGTCGGCGGGAACCTCGACCGAGCTTGTCGGGTCCGAGGTGATCCTCTGGAACGCCAATACCTTCACGCCGATCAGGGCCTTGAAAGGGCACACCGGCTCGATCCGGGCCCTCGCGTTCCTCCCGGACGGCGGCAGGCTTGTGACGATCAGCGCTCAGGAGACGACCCCGCAGATCCCCCGGCCCGACAATACGCTCAGGCTCTGGAATCTGACCGATGGAACCGAGATTGGACGATACGCCAGCCCGAGCATGCTCAATGCGCTGGCGGTCTCGCCCGACGGAACGGCGATCCTCGCGGGCACCGAGTCTGGAAAAATCCTCCATTTCGACCCGGCCGACGTCCGTACCCCTCGGTC
>JAYVYS010000031.1:0-10094 GCA_043784005.1 Isosphaeraceae bacterium | reverse complement strand
TGTCGTTGATGGGCGCGACGATCGGCGGCACGGTGGGGTACTATCTGTTCTTCTGGATCTCTCGCCAAGGTTTTTACGCGATGATCGCGCCAGGGGCGCTGATGGGGCTTGGCTGCGGGCTCATGGCCCGACATCGCTCGATGATTCGAGGGATTCTCTGCGGAATCGCCGCTCTGATCCTGGCTGTTTACACCGAGTGGAAATTCGCACCTTTTCTCGCCAACGATAGCTTGAACTACATGGCAACGCACCTTCCGGATTTACCTCCGATCAAGCTCGTCATGATGTCGCTCGGTACGCTGATCGCCTTCTGGCTCGGCAAGGATGGCGGTTACGGCGGAACCTATCCCAGATTTGGATCGAATAAGCCTTGAATGTCGGTCCATCTCGGCCGGCACTGGATCACTACATGACGGCCTGGCCCTTCCATCGGACCCGCGATCGGCTAGAATTCCCTCGGAGGCCCCTCGACCGCGTCGCGGTATTGCGAAGCACGCCGTACACCTGAAATCTCCGGGAGGTCGTCATGTCAGTCAGCGTACCCGATCGCCAGAGCGCTTCGGTCCCAACGCCGGATGACAAACTCCGGGCCGAACAGATGCGGCAGGCCGAAGAACTGCTTTTCTCCGAACCTTCGCGCGCGGGATTCGCCAAGGCCCTCTTTCGCGGTGAGTTTCGCGCCGACGTCGTGTTCCCTTACCCCGAACTCCCGGCGGCGGAGAAAGCCACGACGGATGACGCCGTCGCCCAGGTGCGGGCCTTCGCGGACGCTCACATCGACGCGAGGGAAATCGACCGACTTGCCGATATTCCACGCTCAGTGATCGACGGCCTCGGGAACATCGGGGTTCTTGGGATGACCGCGCCTCCGGAGTTTGGTGGCAAAGGTTTTTCCCAGTCCGCGTACTGCCGGATCATGGAAGTGATCGGCGGCCACTGTTCGTCCACGGCCATTTTCGTGAACGCCCACCACTCGATCGGCATCCGCGCTCTGCTCTTGTTCGGAACTCCCGAGCAACGGGCGAAATGGCTCGCCCCTTTGTGCAAAGGCGAGAAGCTCGCCGCGTTCGCGCTCACCGAGAAGGAAGCAGGCTCCGACGCGAGCAACGTCCAGACCGTCGCGACCCCGAGTGAGGATGGCCGCTCTTACATCCTCAACGGCACGAAGCGCTACATCACCAACGGTGGGATCGCCGATGTCTTGACGGTGATGGCACGAACGCCCGATCCCAAAGGGGGTGAGTCCAAAATCACGGCATTTCTCGTTACGCCCGACCTGCCCGGCTTCGAGGTCGTGAACGCAAGGATGGAAAAAGTCGGCATCCGAGGAACCGCGACGGGGCAGCTCGCGTTCCATGACATGCCTGTGCCGGCCGAGAACATCCTCGGGCCGAAAGGGAAGGGGCTACGGGTCGCGCTCACGATCCTCGACTTCGGTCGGACGACCTTTGGTGCATGCTGCACCGGAATGTCCAAGAGCATGCTTGCCGCCGCCGCCAAGCATGTCGCGCGGCGACGTCAATTCGGCAGACCTCTCGCCGACCTCGAATCAATCAAGAAAAAGCTCGCCTTCATGGCGGCGACTTCCTATGCGATGGAAGCGACCACCTATGAAACGGCCGCCCTAATCGATCGCGGAGCGGAAGATTACATGCTAGAGACGGCGATCCTCAAGGTTTTTTCGACCGAGGCGTTGTGGCAAAGCTCTTATGAAGTCCTTCAGGTACACGGTGGTCAAGGATATTTTACCGACGAGCCTTATGAGCGCTGGATGCGCGACGCCCGGATTAACACCATCGGTGAAGGGGCCAACGAGGTCCTCAAGGCATTCATCGCGCTGGTGGGGATGCGAGATCGCGCCGAGGAATTCAAGGAGACGCTGTCGGGGTTGAAGTCGGCGGCTCGGTTCGCACCGACTCTCTGGCGATTCGGCAGCGAGCGCTTCCGCCGCGTGGTTCACACGCCGCAAGTCCCCGTAACGTCGGACGAGCTACGCACCGATGCCGACATGCTTGCGCGACGTGTGACGAAGTTCGCCTGGGCGATCGAGCGGCTACTCGTCCGTCATCGCGAGGCGATTCTCGATCGGCAGTACATTCTGGAACGGATCGCCGACGCCTCGATCGCGCTGACAACAGCCGCATGCACAATCGCCCGGCTTGACCGCGAGCTGTCGGCGAACTCTGGAACGGCGGCGGGACGAACCGCGGGCAAGCTCTATTTGCGGATGGCCTGTCGCAACTTTGACCTGGCTCTGCGAGCGCTCGATTCGAACGACGACGCGCTCACCAGCATGACGGCCAATGCGGTTTTGAAAGCGTTTCCCGTGATCGAATGAGGCTCCGCGTTCGGCTCGATCGGGAAATGGGATTTGAACGCGCGGCGTTGATATGCTGGGTTAGGCTCGCCTGTTGGTCACTTCTTGACCGAGCCTCACATTTCTTCACGTTTCACCGATCGTTATTCTCAATCAATCCTTATTAGGCTTCGCGGTCTCGATTTTTGGAGGGACTTCCTTTCGAGCCACCTCGTCAGGTCGGGCTGCTTCCTCAGTTGCAAGCCTTGAGGCCGTCAGACATCGGGAGATCGATTAAGCGACCGCCGGAAACTCATCAAGTTTTTTAAAACCCCTCGGTCAATCTCGTTCTAGGATTTGAAATAAACCCAGTTCGAGTATTGTCATCAATCCGGGGTCCCGCGATGAAGCCTCCGGTAAGCTTATTTTGTAGCAGTTGCCTGCGAAGCGTCGAACTCAACTCCGACGATCCCGGGCAAGGGCCGATGCATTGTCCCGCATGTGGTGGCGCGATCCAGAGCGGGTCGAACGATCTGCAAACGCCCAGCAGTCAGTTCACGCTTCCACTCTCCGGCAACGATTGCGATTCAACAGGAGAACGCTCCTGGGGCAAAACCTGGTCCGAGGGTTCGCTCGGTCGGATCGGCCGGTTCCAACTCCGCGAACTCATCGGCGACGGCGGATTCGGCAAGGTCTACAAGGCCTACGATCCAAGGCTGGATCGCGACGTCGCCTTAAAAGTTCTGAAAGCGGACAATCCCACCGAACGGGTGATGCATCGCTTCTTTCGAGAGGCCCGCGCCGCGGCCAGGCTCTCGCATCCGAACATCGTCAGCGTTCACGACGCCGGTTGCGTCGAGGGCCGATGCTGGATCGCTTACGACTTCGTCGGCGGGAAAGTCCTCGGTCGGTGGCAAGAATCCAAGAAGGTCGAGCTAACCGCCGCCGTTCGGATCGTACGTGACCTTGCCGACGCCCTCGAACATGCCCATCAACGCGGGATCTTCCACCGTGACTTGAAGCCAGCGAACATTATCATTGATGGGTCCGACCGACCGCACCTCATCGACTTCGGATTGGCTCGATTCGCGAATTTCGACTCGGCCCTCACGCGAGATGGCACCCTGCTCGGCACACCCGGCTATATGAGCCCGGAGGCCGCGAGCGGGTTCAGTCACCTCGCCGACGAACGAAGCGATATTTACAGCCTGGGCGTGATCTTGTTCGAGCTAATCACCGGAGAACGTCCCGTCGATGGACCGAGTAATCCCAGGCTCATTCTGGGAAAGGACGTCGTTCCCACCCCCGCGAAATCCGCGCGCTCGATCAACCCGGAGATCTCGATCGCGCTCGATAAAATCGTCGCGAAATCGCTTGCGCTCGACCCGAAAGACCGCTACCCCAACGCGCTGGCCCTCGCCAAAGATCTTGACGCATGGCTCCGCGCGCGTCGAGGAATGATCGGCCTCTCTCTACCCCTGCCAACCGTCGTCTCGGGAATCGTCGCGGCCATGCTGCTGATCGTCATGACGCCGTTGATTGTTCAAAACGTCCGATCCAACCCGATGAGCAGCGGCTATCAAGGAACACCGGATACCCACGAGCAGCAGTGGACTGAAGCACGGAGCCTTATCTCGACCTCCAAACCTCAAGAGCAATCCGTCAAGGCGGATCGACCTCTCTACTACATTTCTTCATCTAATAAAACGAATAAATATCACATCAACCGTTTTTGTAGTCGTCTAAAAGACAAAGAGGTGTTGGAAACGACTTTGCAAGAGTTCAAGAAAGAGAGGGGCACCGTTTATGAGAAGGATCTCTGCAATTACTGCTTGAAGGAATTGAATAGATGAGTCTTGTCGGGTCCGCTGTGAGGCTGGGAGCTTTTTAAGAGCTGCCCGCCGAACCGCGAAATGGAGTTGCGTCGGCGGTCAGCCTATGCAAAATTCACGTCCTCCGTGCGAAGCGTCTTCAATCCGATGGCTCCGCATGCGATGGCTCGCACGGCATATCATCAAACGATGTTGCTTTTTGTCTTGGTTGATCTTCTTGTCTTTGAAATCCCCGTGCGCACGCTTTCTCTCGCCTTGACGCCCACTCACCGAACCCCCGATACTTTCTTGGTGAACGGCTTTCGGGAGTCCTATCGGGCGAGGGTTCATGAATCTGGTCGGCAGTGTTGGCGTCGGGATTCTGATGGCGATCTGGGGTGTGGTCGCGTACCGATGGTCCCGGGCCCTCTCGGAATTGCGCCGAGCCGTACTGGCGCTCGGCGAAGGTCGGCCTACGCGTCCTGTCCGCTCTCAGGTTGGCGGGTCGGTCGGTAAGCTCGCGCGGCTCTTTGACGAAGTCGCTCCCCGGCTTGAAGCCAAGATCTCGCAACTTCAACAGGATCGCCAGCAGCTTAGCGCTGTACTGAGCGGAATGGCCGAGGGCGTGATCGCGATCGACGCGCGTCGCCGTTTGCTTTTTGCGAACGCCAGCGCCGATAACCTCTTCGGGCTGGGTGCCGAATCCGTCGGACGACTGGTCCCCGAAGTGATCCGAAGTCCGCAGGTTCAGGAAGCCGTCGAGGCCACGCTCGCGGGTCGGGAACCGCATCGGGGCGAGATCGCGGTCGCTGGCCGAGACGCGGGCCTCCGGGTCGTTCCCCGAGTGTTGTCCGTCCATGGGACTCCGCTCTCAGGTTCACCTCCTGGCGGAGCCATCCTCGTTTTTCATGACGTGACCGACCTCCGCCGCCTCGAACGAATGCGACAAGATTTTGTCGCTAACGCCTCGCACGAATTGAAGACGCCTCTCGCGTCGATCAAAGCTTATACCGAGACGCTGCTGGATTGGGCCTTGCACGACGAGACCGTGAATGTCCGTTTTCTCAACCGAATCGACGAACAGGCGGACAGGCTTAACCAGCTCATCATGGACCTCTTGAGCCTGGCTCGACTCGAATCGGGCCAGAATGTTTTCGATCATGGACCGCTCGTCCTGGCGCCGGTGATCGCTTCGTGCATCGATTCGCACCGCGACCGCGCTGAGGCGAAACATCTGGCTCTTGGGCTCGACCTGGGGCCGCTCGATCAAGAAACCTTGATCTTGGCGGATGAGGAGGCCGTTCGTCAGATTCTCGACAATTTGATCGACAACGCGATCAAGTACACGCCCGAGGAAGGCTCTGTAGGTGTCTGCTGCCGCTTGCACGAGGGAAACGTCTCCATCGAAGTGGCCGACACGGGAATCGGTATTCCTCGCGACGATGTACCTCGCGTTTTCGAGCGGTTCTATCGCGTCGATAAGGCCCGCAGTCGTGAGCTTGGTGGAACAGGGTTAGGGCTTTCGATCGTCAAGCACCTTGTCCAATCGATCGGCGGGCAGATCACGGTCGACAGCCGCATCGGGGCCGGTTCAAAATTCACCATCGTTCTTCCAACGCAAGGGGTTACGACGTTGCGAAACTGAGCGCGGCTCCTCGCCTCGTGGTGCGACGGCAAACTCTCGAAACAGAAAATCTCTTTCCGACGCTCACACAATCTTCACACGCATTCGTTATTGTAAGGGTTAAACTAGGTGTTCCCGCAGTCAGAATCGCGTTCTGTGTTCAGGTTGCGCTGTCCGATCCGTTGCCTTACTTCTCCTTCCAGCAAAGCACTCATGACTGACCATTGCACGTTCGTCTCGATGGAACGCATTTGCCGGCACCGATCGAGCCCGCGCTTGACGGGTCTATTGCTCGTGGGGCTCGCGCCGGCTCTCGCCGGTTGCGGGGGCGGTAAGAGCGAGACCGCGGTGCCCGCGATCGTGATCGATGGCTCATCCACTGTCTATCGAATCAGCCAAGCGGCGCAAGAAGCCTATGCGTCCGCCAAACCCTCGGTCAATGTCGTCGTAGACAACCACGGAACAGGGGGCGGTTTTGGCCGCTACCTCCAAGGTGAAGTCGATATCGTCGATGCCTCGCGTGACGCTGAGCCCGAAGAGACGAGCAAGTCCAAAGCGCAAGGGATCGAGTGGACCCGATTCCTAGTCGGCTACGATGGCATCACGGTCGTGACTAACCCTAAAAACGAGATTGTCAAGAATCTGACGGTCGCGCAGCTCAAAGCGATCTGGATGCCCAACAGCCCCGTCAAGACCTGGAAAGATGTGAACGCGTCCTGGCCCGACCGCAAGATCTCTCTCTATAGCCCCGACAACGACTCGGGCACCTTCGAGTTTTTCACCGAGGCGATTGTCGGCAAAAAGAAATCCCAGCGCGAGGATGTTCAACAAAGCTCTGATGACAACATGCTGGTGAACGGTGTCGGAGGCGATACCGACGGTCTCGGCTACTTCGGTTACGCTTATTACGCCGCGAATAAGGACAAACTCACCGCCGTCGGTCTGCAAGACGGGCCGGACACCAAACCGGTCCTGCCCAACCCGGCGACCATCCTTGAAAAGTCGTATACCCCGCTCTCGCGACCCCTCTACATCTTCGTCAAGAACTCATCGCTACGACGACCGGAGGTTGCCGACTTCCTCAAGTTCTACCTGGAAAACGTCACGAAATTCGCCGAAAAGGGAGGCTACGTCGCGCCGACGTCCGACGATATTTCGGCCAATGAGAAGGCCCTCATAGCAAGGAAAACCGTTCCCGCGGCCGCGAATTAACCCTCGCCGATCCTTTGACAAAAAGACACCGTCGTTACCGTACCTCTGCAGGAACTCCGACGTGGCGATGCCCGCCCCGACTCTCTCCGGAAAGACGCCGACGATCGACCCGCTTTGGGCCGGGTCTTCTCGATTTCTCGCGTTGCAAGAGCACCTCGTCGCGGGGTTCCTTTTCCTCTGCACGGTGGTGACTGTCCTCACAACCGCCGGGATCATCGTCGTGCTCGGGGTTGAGACCGTCGCGTTCTTCCGGGTCTCTGGCGTGGGTGTGCTCGAGTTTTTTGGCGGGACCGTGCTTCGCCCCGACGCGAATCCACCCTTATTCGGGATTCTTCCCCTGGTCTGGGGGACGTTCGTGGTCGCCGCGGGGTCGTCGCTGGTCGCGCTTCCGATCGGGCTCTTGAGCGCGATTTATCTCAGCGAATATGCCCCCAGGCGGCTTCGCGCTGTACTCAAGCCGGCGCTCGAGCTACTCGCGGGGATTCCGACGATTGTTTATGGATACCTCGCGCTTCTCATGGTCACGCCTCTCTTGCAAAAGGTCTTGGAGCCGTTCGGATTCAAGGTCGATACGTTCAATGCATTGAGCGCGTGCATCGTGGTCGGCGTGATGATCATCCCGATGGTCTCCTCCCTCAGTGAGGATGTCCTCTCCGCGGTTCCTAGAGGTTTACGGGAAGCGGCGTACGGCCTTGGGGCGACGAAATTCGAGGTGTCGACACGCATTGTCCTGCCGGCGGGGCTTTCCGGCGTGGTGGCATCGTTCATTCTGGCGGTCAGCCGGGCGATCGGCGAGACCATGGCGGTGGTTCTCGCAGCGGGGATGAGACCGCAAATCACGCTCAATCCACTCACTTCGATCGAAACGATGACCACGTATATCGTCGCGGTGACAAACGGCGACGCGCGTTACGGAACACCCAAGCAACTCTCCCTCTTTGCGGTCGGCATGGCGCTCTTCGTGATCACGCTTGGCCTGAATCTCCTTTCAGGGCTTGTCCTCCGCCGCTTTCGTGAGGTGTACCAGTGAGCACAAGCCGCGCCGAAACCCCACCTGCGTCGTCTCTGCCTTCAAGTTCGAAATCGAAGGACTACGCACCTCATCGCAAATATCGCGTTGTGTTGGGCCCATTATTTGGAATCGCTTGCTTTCTCGCGACCCTGACGGGGGTAGTGGTACTCTCGGTCCTGCTGGGGGCCGTGATCGCACAGGTCTTAAAGAAAGCGCCGGGCCTTCCCTGGTACGATATCACGGGGAACGCCCGGAAGCTGTTTGAGTTTCTCTCCGCGGTGTTGACTCAGAAGCAATCAAGCAACCCGGCCGTCGCGGGATTCCGGATGGGGGTGATCGGCAGTCTTTGGCTTCTCGGTCTAGTCGCGTCGTTCGCGATCCCCGTCGGCGTGGGCGCCGCGGTTTTTCTTGAGGAATATGCCCCGCCCGGCAGGTTCCGGCGGATCATCCAGATGAATATCGCGAACCTCGCGGGGGTTCCCTCGATCGTCTATGGGCTCCTCGGGCTGGCCGCGTTCCAACGAGGATTCGGAATCCCCCGTCTCGCCCTTGGGCCGACCCTCTGGTCGGGAAGCCTCACCCTCTCGCTTTTGATCCTTCCCGTGATCGTGATCGCGACGCAAGAGGCACTTCGAACCGTCCCAAGCTCGCTGAGACAGGCAGCGCTGGCCCTGGGGGCGACGCGCTGGCAGATGGTTCGCGACCATGTTTTGCCGGCCTCGATTCCCGGGATTCTGACCGGAACCATTCTCGGACTCTCACGCGCGATCGGCGAGACCGCACCCTTGTTGATGGTCGGTGCCGCCGCGTCGATCTTCCGTCCGCCGAATGGACCGTCGGATCGTTACACCGCCTTACCGGTGGAGATCTATAACTACGCCAAAGTACCCGGAGATGCGTTCCAAACGGTGGCGGCGGGGGGAATCCTCTTGTTGCTCGTCATGTTATTGACCATGAACGCCACGGCGATCGTGATCCGAAATCGTTATACGAGACAGCGCGCGACTTAATTCCTTGAGGAACCGTGCCTCGTTTTCAACCGAGACGTCAACGTCCCCGCATGATGTAACACTTTGATCAATCCATGAGCCGCTCCTTGGTAGCCTCTGTTCCGAATGAGACTCGCGACCGAACTTGAGCCCGAGATCACTCATGACTCCTCCCCAAACCCAGGTCGCTTCCGAGCCCCCCAGGCCGCCGATCGTCTCGGCCGCCGCGGCACCACCGGTTTCCGAGATCCCGCCGACGGATTCGATCGTCCTCTGCGCGAGAGACATCTCGGTATGGTACGGCACGGCTCTTGCTCTCAAGGATGTGACGATCGATATCCCGAGGAACCAGATCACCGCCCTGATCGGTCCATCCGGCTGCGGTAAGAGCACACTCTTACGGTGTTTCAACCGAATGAACGACCTGATCACCGGCTTCCGGATGGAAGGCGTGATCACTTTTGACGGCGAGACCATCAGCACCCCGGATACCGACGCCGTCTCGCTCCGCCGCCGCATCGGCATGGTTTTCCAGAGGCCCAACCCATTCCCCAAGAGCATCTATCAAAACGTCGCTTGGGGAGCGCGGATCAACGGCTTCAAGGGAGACATGGATGAACTTGTCGAGCGCTCGCTCCGGCGCGCGGCGCTGTGGGACGAGGTCAAGAACAAGCTCCATCGCTCCGGCTTGGAACTCTCGGGCGGCCAGCAGCAACGGCTCTGCATCGCCAGGACGCTCGCGGTCGAACCGGAAGTGATTCTGATGGACGAACCCTGCTCGGCGCTCGATCCGATCTCGACAGCGCGGGTCGAGAACCTGATGGACGACCTCAAGAGCGAATACACCATCGTGATCGTCACACACAACATGCAGCAGGCCCGTCGCGTCAGCGATATGACGGCTTGCCTGATGCTCGACGAGTCGGCGAAAGACGGCCACCGGGTCGGTGTGATCGCCGAGTTCACTGAGACTGACCGCCTCTTTGCCAACCCGAGCGATCCTCGGACTGAGGCCTATATCACCGGGCGGATCGGGTAGGCGATTCAGGATGGACTTGCCCCGAAAACCGCTCGCATCCTTCTTCCGTCAATGGCCCCATTCCTGAGATTCCGGATAGCGCCGGGTGCCACGGGTCGTACTCGCCCCGTG
>JAYVYS010000030.1:0-3857 GCA_043784005.1 Isosphaeraceae bacterium | reverse complement strand
CTGAGAGTGGCGGGTGACCGCACGCCGGCGGTCGGCGAGTTCTTGTCGAACTCATCCCTTCTACTAAAGATCTCAAGCAACAACTTTGGTGACGCGGGTTTTGAGTAAACCCTCAATGCTTCCAGGACGCTCGTTTTTCCGACGTTATTCTTGCCCACGATCAGGTTTACGCGCCCGAGTTTCTCGATCTTCATCTCCTTGAGCCCGCGAAAATTGCGGATCTCAAGAGAATCGAGAATGAGTTTGGACATCGGTCACTCCAGGGTCGACAACGATCAAGTTGGGGTTAACTTCCCGAGTCTGATTCGAGCATGGCTGGGGTTGAGCCTAGTGGTCGGTCAACGCTAAATGTACGGGTGTGGTAGGGTCCGCTATTGCGGACCATCTTGACATAACACAATAGGTGGTCCGTTGAAATGATACCGCCCGGTTTTCAACCGTGCCCATACCCACGATCAAACGCATCCAGGTCCCGCATATAGGCCGAGTACGTCGTGCGGAACGTATCCGCGTCGATCGCCCATTTGGGGTTGTCCTCGGTGTGGCGATGGCAGTGTTCCTCGATCAGGCGGTGGAGGAACTTGAAGAGTTGCCGAGGCGTCCGGAGGTTTCCCAGCGAGTCTTTCAAAGTGTCATCACCGATCGCTTCGTCCACGAGTTGCCTTAAGCGCGGGCCTTCGCCGTTGGAAGAAGGGTCGCTGGCGCAGGCGCGAAGGCGATCGCTTGCGAGGTCGTAGAGGCTTGGACCGGTCCAGCGCAACGGCTTGACCATGTTGAGCTTGTCGGGTCGGGCGCGATCGTAAAATTCCTTGTCTTCCTTCTCCAGGTAATACGCCAGTTCGATCGGCAGCAAGAGCTTGATCCCGATGCCGGGATGCCTCAGAAATTTGTGATCAAGCAGGGGCCAGATCAAGGCGCGCATCTTGCGGGGGTCGCCCTCGATTTGTTGGGGTTCGTCCACCCGGTCGATAATCACGACGATTCCCGCGTATCCCAGCGTCGCCAGCACCGCCTGGAACTTGCGGAGCAGCTCGTAACGTTCCTCGCCCCCGGCGCGGGCGGTCGTGGGCAAGGGCTGGCCGCCAAGTTCGCTTGGCTTGAACCACAGTAGCTCCCAACGGAGCGCGGCGGGATCGCGGCTCAGGACGCGGAGGCCTTTACGGATATCACGGGCGATCCACTCGGCACGGGCCAGCCGCCAGCCCCAGTAGAGCCAGCCGGCCAAGATCGGCAAGACCAACCACGGCAAGACCTTCAGCCCTTGAAAGTAAGGGAAGATGTAGATCAATGCGAGTACCAGCAGCGTCATACCGCAACCGATCTGCAAATCTCGGCGCGACCAGAGCGGACGAAAGCCGGAACGTCGTCGCAACCGGCCCCAGCGCTTCTCGATGGGCTCGCCCGTCGATTGGTCGTAGAGCGCCGCGAGCAAAAGCAAGTCGCGACGCTGATCGACGCTCAAGGTCGAGAGGTCAACCTTTTCCGCGGTCAAAGCGTCAACAAGTTGCGTGACCCCTTGGGCCATGATCGCATCCATGTGGTCCTGGAGGCGAAACTTGGTCAAGGCGGCGGCGGTATCCTTGGCCTTCAACGCCGCCTTGAAGTGGTCAAGGTAGGGATTGAAATCGTCGTACGAGATCACGAACACCCGCTCCGTCGGGTGTGTCAGGTTGTACGCATCGAGTTCGGCGACGGCTTGGAGCCGGAGGGCGGTTTTGCCGCTCCCTTTTTCGCCGAAAACCAGCGCCGTGGAGGGATCGGCCGCGCTGCCGAAGAATTTATTCCAGGCCGGATGATGGATCTTCACAAGGCAACGGCGCTTGAACACCGTGTCGGTCTGCGCGTCCTCTTCGCTGAACGGATTGCCACCGATTCCGTGATGCTGGAGGAACTGTTCCGTCTTCATCCGCGCTCTCACCCCTTTGCACGCGGAACACCAAATCGGCGTCGCGCACACTATGAATTTTACCGTCAATGTTCGATGATCGAGCCGTATCTTACCAGCCTCGGACCCGATCAAACACCCCAGCCCTGGAGGCGATTGACGGATGTCGTTGGAGCGTCTTAGGATGGTATTCCGTGGCAGGTAGAGACTCGCGGAAGGGCACGATGACATTCCTTCGCTTGGTGAGCGTGTCGGCCTTGATCGTGATGACCGGGTGTGGACGCTCCCAGAGTTCCCCGATGCGATCGATTCGCGTGGCTGCGGCAAGTGACCTTCAAAACGTCTTGCCCAAGCTGGTCCAGGCCTATCGCGAAGTCTCGGCGACCGAGGTGGTGGTGACCTTCGGCGCATCGGGACAACTTGCCGAGCAAATCAAGGCGGGGGCTCCCTTCGACCTCTTCCTCGCGGCGAACCGGAAATACGTGGACGATCTGGCGAAGCTCGACCACGTCGTCGCCGATTCGGTCGCGAGTTACGCGATCGGATCACTGGTGATAGCAGTCCACAAAGACGCGCCGGTTGTTGAGATCCTTGACGACCTCATGCGGCCGGAGATCAAAAGGGTCGCCATAGCCAACCCCGATTTCGCCCCCTATGGAGCCGCCGCAAGGCAAGCACTCCGCGCTTCGGGGCTCTGGGATCGACTCCAGACCAAGATCGTGCTTGCCGAGACTGTTCGTCAGACGTTGCAGTACGTCCAGACCGGGAACGCCGAAGCGGGGCTCGTCAGTCAGGCGTCGGCCGATGTTTCGGGGGTCCGGATCGTCGCGATCGACGCGAAGCTCTACGATCCGATCATCCAGAATCTGGGGATTGTGAAGGGTTCGGAAAATCAGGAGGAGGCCGAGCGATTTCGTCGCTTCTTGCTCGGGAGCGCAGGTCGCGCCCTGTTTTCTTCGCACGGATTCGCGATTCCGGACTCGCAAGAACGGTCCCGACCATGACGGACCTCGGGCCGCTTGGACTCTCGTTGCAAGTGGCGAGCGCGGCGACGATCTTGGTCGTGGTGATGGGTGTTCCGCTGGCGTTTTTGCTCGCGCGGGGACGGTTTCCGGGCCGAGGCATGCTCGCCGGGTTGCTTCTCTTGCCGATGGTCTTGCCGCCGACCGTGATGGGATATTATCTCCTCTTGATCCTGGGAAGACGTGCGCCTTTGGGGTATTGGCTGGAGCAAACCTTCGGGATCGTCGTGGTGTTTCACTGGTCGGGGGCGGTGATCGCATCGGCGGTCGCGGCGTTTCCTTTGTTTCTCATCCCTGCCCGAGGGGCGATTGAAGGGGTGGACCCCGCGCTTGAAGATGCGGCCCGATTACTGGGACGCCGCGAGTTTTCCGTCTTCCGGTCCGTGACGGTCCCTCTCGCTTGGAGAGGGATCGCGGCGGGTGCCTTGCTCGCGTTCGTTCGCGCTCTCGGAGATTTCGGCGCGACGATGATGGTCGCCGGGAACATCCCGGGACGAACGCAAACCGCCGCGCTGGCGATTTATGACGCGGTGAACGCGAACGATCCCGTCCGCGCGGCCCGGCTTTCGCTTTGCATCTCGGCGTTTTCCGTACTCGCGCTCGTGGTGGTGCAACGCTCTTTCACAACGAGGGGGCCTCGGCGTTGAGTGACACGCCGGGGCTCGACGTTCGGCTCAAGCGCCGGGTTCATCCCGGACTCTCGCTCGATTTCGCCTTCACACTCCGGACCGGCTGCGGGGTCGTCTTTGGACCCTCGGGCGCAGGCAAGACGACTCTGCTTCGTCTGATCGCCGGACTGATCCGTCCGGATTCCGGCTTCATCCACCGCGTGGGGATAAGGTACCAGCACAGCCGGCACGCCCGCCGCCGCCAGTTCTGCAATGGTGAGCGCACCTGCGCGGGTGACTGCGATATCGCACCAGGCATACACTTCGGCCATGTCGGCAATG
>JAYVYS010000029.1:0-5214 GCA_043784005.1 Isosphaeraceae bacterium | reverse complement strand
CTTGAGAATTCATGAAAAAACGATGAATTCTCAACGGAGTTTTTCACAGTGATTCCGTGCTTGCGTTCTGGCGAGGTATGAGGGATGACGGGGTTGGTCTTGCATCAACGGGTTGTGAAGACTAGGCTTATCCTAAATATTGGCCGCGACGCCGGGATCACCGACGTCGCGGTGTTTGCTTTCAGGGGATCTGACCGGGTCAGGCCATCTTGACCCGACATTGTTTTTCCGATCGTAGCTCGGTGGACTCGCTTTCCAAGATCAACCCGCAACCGACCTCGCCTCGCAAGCAGTCAGGCCCGCATGACCTGGCTCAGGGAGTAGATTGGCATGTCCAGCGACCGGATTCCCATGTCGAAGGACGGCTACGAAAAGCTCAAAGCCCAGCTCGATAAGATGAAAAATGAGGACATGCCCCGGATTGCCGAGCAGATCGCCCAGGCTCGGGAATACGGCGACCTCTCCGAAAATGCCGAATACGACGCCGCCAGAGAAGCGCAAGGGATGCTTCAGGCGCGGATCAACGACCTTCAAGAAAAACTCGCGAGGGCGATGATCGTCGATAAATCGACGCTCCCGACCGATCGCGTGGTCTTCGGGTCCAAGGTCAAAGTGATCGATCTCGACCTCAATGACGAGGAAGTGTTCATTCTTGTCGGACCCGGCGAGGAAGACTACGACCAGAACAAGATCCTTCTCACCAGCCCGATCGGTCAGGGCCTCCTGGCGAAGAAAATCGGCGACGTGGTCGAGATCGTCATCCCGCGAGGAAAACTCCGGTTCAAGATCCTCGAAATCGGATTCGAGTGAGGCGTCATCGCCGATGACTCCGCCCGGCGCTCACGACTCGGGTTCGATTCCCACATTCGACCACGCATCCGGCAGCGGCGCGGTCAGTTCCATCGGGGACATCAGCGTGGGATGCCGGAACCTCAGAAGCCTGGCATGCAGCGCAATCCCCGCGGGAAACCGGCGGGACGAGCCGTAAGCGGCGTCGCCCAGCACGGGGAATCCTCGCGTCGCGGCTTGCACGCGAAGCTGGTGCGTGCGGCCGGTCTCTGGCGAGAGCCGTAGGCGCAAGAGCTTCCCAGGGATCGATCCAGGGTCCTCGCAGACCCGCGTTTGGGCCAGGCGAGCTCCAGGTGTGTCGGGATCGACCACGTGAACCACCCCCTTCTCATTACTGGTGGGGGTCAACCAGTTGGTCCAGACGGTATCGAGCGGACCGGGCTCGGCGCGAAGGTCCTCGAACAGGCCGAGATACTCCTTGGTCACCTCGCGGCGGCCAAACTGTCCGGAAAGGCGCTGAGCCGCTTTCGGTGTCTTCGCCCAGAGAATGACGCCGGAGACAGGCCGGTCGAGCCTGTGAACCGTGCCAAGATAAACCCCTCGGGTCGTCTCCGAATCGAGGTACGCTCGGACGTCATCCTCAAGTGCGTGCTCACCCTTGAGGTTTCGCTGCGTGAGCACTCCCGCCGGTTTGACAACCGCGAGCACGTGAGCGTCCTCAAAGAGAACGACGAGCGGTTGGATCGTCATTGGCAAGGGCCATTAGAGGAGTGCCCGTCCGGATGGGGGAAGCCTTCCCGGCCCTCAGTCGTCGGTCGGGCACATTCATGAAGGCCCAAACGGGTTCTGGGTCGGGACCTGCGTGGGCTGACCCGTCCTTCCCGGCACGGTTCCCGGAGATTGGAATCCACCGAGGCCCGGCTTGGTGGCGTCTCCCCCGGGCTGAGTACCAAGAGTCGACGTGCCCGGCGGCCCGAATGTGTTGCTCGTCGGTGCGCCATAGTTGTCGTTCGCACCGGGGTTGGGCGTTCCGTAAGCACTGGGCTGCCCGGTATTCACAGGCGGAAGGCCGTCAGCGGGATTCGCGTCGTTCCCGCTGAAATTGATCGGAGGGGCTTTCCGTCCGTCCGTCATGAACGGCTTGTGGGGCGGCACTTCCGACCGGGTGCTCCGGCAACCCGTCCCCATGGCCAGAAACGACGAGACCATCAAAACACCGCTCAAAACAGCCCGACTTGCCAAGGCGATATGCCGTTCCATCGGCAGGACTCCTCATTCTCTGAGACCGATCCAAACGTTTGTTAAAGGCGATCGGACCGATGGTTGAGAAGTCGAGAAGTTCGATCAAGGAGGGGAACGGCCCGAACATTCCAACAGGACAGACCAGGCCGGCGTTTGCCGATCATACTGTCCCGCGGGAGCGTTCGGATCATAGCGAAATCGCCGGTGGGGTCAAGTCGACCCGCGTCAAAGGCTGGGCCGTTTCATTTCCTACGGCTCGCACGGAAGGCGAGATTGGAGAGACGAAATTCGAGAATCGAGAGTATTAAACCGGGACGTCCATTCCTAGGCTCGTTGCTTGATCTCGAATCTCGAATCCTGTTTTTCCTCTTGGATAACGACAATGAAACGGCCCCGGGGCGTTCGAGGGCTTACGTCGCCGCCGTGAATCGGCGGGCGACCTCATCCCAGTTCACAGTATTCCACCACGCGGCAAGGTAATCCGGGCGGCGGTTCTGATACTTGAGGTAATACGCATGTTCCCACACGTCGCAGCCCAGAATCGGGGTACCCGAGCCATCCATCAGGGGGTTATCCTGATTCGGAGTCGAAGAGACGGCGAGCTTGCCATCCTTGACGCAAAGCCATGCCCATCCCGAGCCGAAACGGGTGGCTCCCGCTTTCGAGAACGCCTCTTTGAAAGCCGCGAACCCTCCCAGGTCGGCGGTGATCGCCTGCGCAAGCGCCCCGGTTGGTTCTCCACCACCAACGGGCTTCATGAGCTGCCAGAAAACGGAGTGGTTGTAATGGCCACCTCCGTTGTTCCGCACTGCCGCCTTCACAGCGTCGGGAACCGAATTGATCTGGGTGCAGATCTCTTCGATCGTCTTCGACTGCCAGTCCGGATGGTCCTTGAGGGCGGCGTTCAGGTTGTTTACATAAGCCGCATGATGCTTGTCGTGGTGGATCTCCATGGTCTTGGCGTCGATGTGCGGCTCCAAGGCCCCGAAGTCATACGGCAAAGGGGGCAAGGTGAACTCTGCCACGGTGTCGCTCCATTGAGAGTGAGTCTGAGTCGAAGTCGGTTTTTGCACCCGCGCGTGGCGTGCTGGTCTACTCGCGTAGGCTACCACAAGCCGGAGCGCATCGGCAAACCACTCGGAGGTTCAGAACCACGAGCAAAGGTCGGCCCGATTCTCAAAAAACGTTCACGCCAATCGATCTTGATTAATGTCGGCCCCGCCCGACCGACCACGCTTGCGACCATGTCTGGGTCTTGAACGGTGCCGTTGGAGAAGTGATTTCCCGAGCGATCGCATGCTCTCGGCGCACTCGCCGGCGCGTCCCGGAAGTGGGCGAAGGCGGAATGATCGCGATCGTCAGACCGTAATTCGAGACCGCGTCGCCGACCGCCGAGCTTACCTCGACATAGAGAGTCGAGTGCGGACGAAAAATCCGGATCGCCACTTGATTCAGGCCTGTCGCGACGATGTTGCCAAAGGCATCGACAACCCGAACGTGCGTGCCCGCGGTCGAGACGACATAGACCCCTGCACGCGCGTTCTGGAATACAAAGTAATCGGATTCCGAGCCATTCACGAGTGTCATGTTGGGCAAAGCGGCCTGGAAAATCGTCCCAAGCGGAGTCGCTGTGGCAAAAGAATCGTTTGACGCGGGACTTGTGTCGCCGCCGCCGGTGGCCGAGGGGGGACCCCCTACCCTCGTTGAGAACACCATGCGAAACCCGAATGACCCCGTCGAAAACGCATCAGCCGTCGCTCCGGTAATCGCGACGAAGTAACGTTGGCCCGCGGTAATCCCCGACGCATTGATCGTCGCGTTGGTATTCCAGGCGGCGGGATTCGCTGAGGAGCTCAACAAGGTTTCGTTGGCGTCGTAGAGGCTGACTTTCGGGCTCAGCAAACTGAAGCCGTATCCTGCCGCGATCACCTGCAACGATCCCGTCGCCCCTCCCGGAGCCACTATTGTGAAGAACTCGGTATCGCCTGGCGTGAAGAGAGAGACACCTGTCAGAGTTGCCGCTCCGAACGAGTCGAGCAAACCCGTCATGTCGACGGCGGTTGCGAACCCCAATCCGCGGCCCACGGCTTGGAAGGGGTCGGGTGTCCTCGCGCCGTACATCGCCTGGACGCCCGCGACGTCTCCTGGCCCAAGCCCTTGACGAACGCCTTGATAGTTCGGATGCATCACTTCCGTCGTATTCGTAACGTGATCAAGCCCGAGCGAATGGCCAATTTCGTGAAGCATGACGCTGTAAAGGTCGTAGTTACGTCCTACGCCGAAGTTCATGTTCGTATTGATTTCGATATCTCCCGCCGCAGTCGAACCGTTGGGAGGTGGAAAGTAAGTCTGTGCGAGCGTGGTCGTATCATTGGCGAATCCGAAACCACCAAACCGGATATCTCCGAAACGAGGGTCCCCCTGTGAAAGTCCGAGCGCGTTTTGATCATGCGCTGAGTCGGGCACCAAGGTGAAATCGACGTTCGCGACCGATTCCCAGGTTGCGAGTGCCCGATCAATCTGGGTTTCCCAGACCCCCGCGCCAAGTTTCGCATCCAACACGGCATGAATGTTATTGACGCCGTGATCCCAGAAGACCCCATCGGGAGCGAAACTGTAGGTGATATGAGCGGGGCTATTCCATGTGAAACCGGTCAAAACATAATCTGCTCCCGATGAAAGCAATTCTCGCCGCTCAAGCTTCTCGACTGAACAGACCAGGGGCCGGACCCGCACACGGCCAGACTCGCTCGGATGGGATCTTTCCCCAAGTCCTTGCCCTCGTATCGGTCTCAGCGCAAAACTCAGCATGGTGCAACTCCAAGACCAACAATCCAACTCTCTCAACCGCGTGAGAGAGCCCCACTGCCTCGCGATCACGACTCGAGTGCGCACCGCGATCCACCTGCCGTTGGCAGGTTCACAAAAAAAGCCTTCTTGACACGACTCTCCGGACTGTCATCGGGGCGGGTAAGACGGAAGGGTGGGGGCCGAGGCGATCGGCCAACCGTCTTCAAGAACGCCGGAAGATGTCGAATTACTGATCAAAACAAGGGACCGACGATTCGTGCGACTAGTGACCCCGGCAGAATTGGCCCTGACATGTGGTTGCACCCTAATGCTGGAAATTTCTGAGTGAAAACGCCACCAAGCTCATCTCGGTTCCACTCGGAAGAAATTCAG
>JAYVYS010000028.1:0-2149 GCA_043784005.1 Isosphaeraceae bacterium | reverse complement strand
TTTCAGTCCCAATCTTTCGAGGGTGGCCGCGACTACTCCAAAGCGATTCAAGCCGGGGCGCTCGGTGGCAAGGACAAGGTTGAAGAGAAAGAGATCGCGAAAAACACCAAGATGACCGTTGATAAACTCATCGAGATGATTGATTCGTTCAAGGCCACCGCGAAGAAATCGGTGACAGGTTCTTACGGCTGAATCGGGGCCAAAAACTCCCGCTGGACCCAGCCCTGATTCTCGACGTTTGCTCCATCGACCACCGTCACAAGAGCCGCCCCCATTTCAATCCTCACGACGCGAACGCGGCTCCCGTTCGGTTCACGAAACGCGCGGCCTGCGGTGATCAGTGTGCCGAGCAACGCCCCGCTCCCCGAATTCTGACCGTCGATCATCTTCCCCCAGGCGTCATCGTCGCACGCGAACCACGCTCCCGCCGCGCCGCCATGAGCCACGACCGCGAGCTTGCCCGCTTCAAGTCGTTCGCCCTCAGGTGCGAGTAAGCCGATCACGATCAGCGCGACGGCGACGGCAGCCCCGCCGATGGCCCACTTCGCGCACCCGCTCTTCTTGGCCCGTGTTGCCACCCTACGCGGTCGTTCATCGCCAGCCATGTGTTTGGTCCCCCTTATCTTCGCTATTCGCCCAGCCCCCGAGATTATTAGCAATGGCCATCATCGTCAACGGGGTGTCGGGTAAAAACCAATGGGAAAACTTGCGGAAGGGGGCCGACGCAGACGGGCCTTGGGTCACGCTCCAGTATGTTATCGATAATTACTCACAGGCCGATGCGTTTCTCGATGGGTGCCTCGGAGGATACGTGAAAGCCGGTGGAACCGGGGGCTCGGTCAAATACGTCCCCCGGCAGAAATGCCCCACCAACCCCACGCTCTACGCACGCACGGGCGAGATCGATTTCCTTGGCCCGATCAAGGTGACGGCGGGCGGATTGCCTCAGTTCGGCGCGGCGATCGTCTCGATCAATTACGGGGTGCTGCCGTGGCCCCAGGCGTTTTCCGACGATCCCGGTGGCGAGCAATCGTTCCCCAACGAGATCAACCCCGGCGAGCCCTACACGTTCGCGGATTGCGAGATCGACTACGGGGGCGAGTTCGTAACGATCCCCAAGGGGTCGCTCGTCTTTCACACGTCGCCGAAGCTCACTGTCGATGCCCCGCTCGGAATGTGGGTAGGAATGAACACCTACCGATTCACTCGACACAACTACCCGAACCTTCCTCACGCAAAAGTTTCGTCGATGGTCAACAAGATCAATCAGACGAAACTCTTCGGCCAAAACAAGGGCCAGGTCCGTTTCGACGGGGCGAAAACGAAATTCACCTCGACCACCGATGGCACGAAATGCCAGCTGTTTGAGATGCAATTCTCGGTGCGACAGTACGATTGGAATTACTACATCCGCCCGGACTCGATGGTGTTTGACATCGTGGAAGACCCCAACAATTCCATCATTCACCCCTACACCTATACCGACCTTTCGGGGTTGCTGTCCTGATGAAACGCCCCGACGTTGGACCTGGTAAGCCGATCCGCGCCGATCATATCACGGCGATTTATGACGCGCTGGACCGGCTCGATTTCGGCGTTGCCGCTCCGCTCCAGCTTAACAAGAGCGCTGGGAAAACGGTCATATCGCTGGGGCTTGGCGACTCCGGGATTATCGGACGAGTCGCGGTCGATATCTCGGCGGCAACATCATCGGGTTATGGCACCGGGAACGTGATCCCGATGGTCGACAACGGTACGTCGCTGATCGACAGCGCGGGATTGGTCCCCGTAAAAAATCTGCTCGATAAAAGGATCGTCCACGGGACAACCTCCTGGGTGGTTTGCGTCCGCGCGCTTGGCTCGTACTGGGTGGTGGCGGTCTTCGACTGCGGGATGTTGGTGTAACCCATGTTGACAGCGTGTTGTTGCGGTACGTGCGTCGGTCAACTTTGCGTCACCGTGAAAGGATGCGCCAACGCTCTTGTCGTGGGAGCCACAGTCACACTGACGCAAGGCATGGCCACGATCGGAACATGCACCACGAACGGTTCGGGCGTGTGTTGTATTGCAATCACCGCAGCGGGAACCTACACCGTCACGATCACTCCCCCCGGTGGAAGCAATTATCGAACATATATAGCGACGGTCG
>JAYVYS010000027.1:0-24924 GCA_043784005.1 Isosphaeraceae bacterium | reverse complement strand
GATCCAGGTACCGACGATCGGCGCACCTGTACATCGCATTCCCAGAGCAAGAAAAAGCCCTTGCACCGGCGGGTACTTGGACGCATAACTTGGTTCATGAAGAACGTGAAAGGTCTCGAAGTATCGCCAGAGCGGATGTGTGGGCCGACTCAGCCGTCCGCCTGCGAAGGTGTCCGCGGCGAGCAGGTAGCTGAACTCGTCGTGAACGCGAGGAAGAGGCGGTCGCAACCACGAGAGAAACGCGCTTACGCCGAACGCGAGCAAACCGACCAGTATTACCGAACGAACCGGCGCCGCAGTGAGGAAGCGCCGACATGCTTTCCAACGCTTGCTCAGCATCGCGAAGCCAGCCAGGCACGGGTTTCTTCCAGACCGGCGATCGATCCGACTTCGTAGAAGCGCTCGCTCACCTCGTGAGCGGCAAGGTCGTCACGCTCGAGCAATTCTTGAAAGAGGGTGGCCAAGTCGTAAGGGGTTTCGTTAGCGATGTTATCAAACGCTCGACGATGAAACAGCCCCAAGCCGTAATCGATATGCCGCATCCTCGCGGTTTTTCGGACCTTGTCGTAGGCGAGAATCTTGCCGTCGGCGAATTCCACGTTACTCGCGTCCCAACACCCCATGTTCTCGAAAACCGTCATCAGGCCCGACTTCCCCGACCGCTCAAACGACTCGCGAACGGCGACGAAATCGCATGGGAGAAACGAGTCTCCATAGGTCACGAAGAACGTCTCGTCGAGATCGCAAAGTGCTCGTTTGATCGCACCGGCCGTGCCAAGCAAACGAGGGCCATCGAACACATATTCAATCGCCATTCCAAGGTTGGACCCCTCGCCGATCGTGTGTTCGACGATCGCCCCGAAGTGTCCGACGCAGAAGATTACCCGCTCAATGCCGTTGTCTCGCAAGAGCCGCAACTGATGGATCGCGAACGGTTCGCCATCGACGTCAACCAGGCACTTTGGAAGCGTCCGGGTGAGCGCCCCCAGTCTCGTACCAAGTCCTCCGGCGAGGATCACCACAGGTAACGATTCTCGCATATTCACGATTGAATGACGACCTTCGTTCCCTCGAATTCGAAGCGAAACCGAACTTCCTGCAATCCCTCGGCATGCATTGCCTGGCGAAGCGAAACGCGGTCCTCCGCGTAAAAGAGCAAGAATCCGCCCCCACCCGCGCCGATGAGCTTACCGCCGCGTGCTCCATGGCTCATCGCCACATCGTACCAGTGGTCAATCTTGGGGTTGCTCATACCCGAAGACCGCTTCTTTTTATGGACCCAGTGTACGTTCATGAGTTCGGCGAACGCGTTCAGATTTCCCGATTCGAGGGCGTCTTTCGTCTCACGACCGAGCTGTTTGGTGAAATGCAAATTATCGATCATCGCGCGGTCGCTCTTGCGGCTGCGGTCGTCTTGCTCCCTGAGAATGGCCCCGGCGGATCGGGTGTATCCCGTGAAAAAGAGGAGGAGATTATCTTCGAGGTCATAAAGAGTGTGCGGATCGAGCTTGAGAGGCTTCGATTCGACCTGGCCGTTGGGAAGAAACCGGAAGCATGTCATGCCTCCATGCGCCGCGATATATTGATCTTGTTTACCAACTGGTTCCTTGAGAATATCGATCTCGATCCGGCACGCTTCCTCCGCCAATCGATCGGCGGAAACTGGCGCCCTTCTTTCAGCATGCAATGCGCGAAGCAGGGCCGTGGTGAAGCTGCCCGAAGAGCCGAGGCCGGTCCCCGCCGGGATATCGGCCGCGCTGGAAATCTCCAGTGCCTTCATCTCCGGGTCGACAAGCCTCATTGCCTCACGGATCAACGGATGCTTTATCTCGCCGATATGCTCAACTTCTTCCAATTGAGAATATTTGAGCAAGATCCTTGCGACGAATCGGCGATGAAGCGTTATATATACATATTTATCAATCGCGGCGGAAAGGACGAAGCCGCTGTGATTCTCGTAATACGAAGGCAAATCGGTGCCACCGCCACCAAGCGGAATGCGGAGCGGGCTTCGCGTGATGATCAAGACCGGCTCCTTTATTTCGAGTCAACCTACCGCCTCTGCGAAGAGATTCAGCCTGAATTTGTGGTACCGCAGCCGCAGGTTTCTGGGCCGAAAACCCGCCTGGACAAGCATGGGCCAGAGGTCGCGCTTGTCGTAATATCTTTTATGATCGTCCATCTCTTCTGAAGGACTGGTTCCGAGTCGAAACGCCGAGAATTCCAGGAACAGCTTGCCTCGCCAGGTCGGCACGTTGATCAAAACCACTCCACCTGGCCGCACTACGCGATGGATGTCTCTCAATACGCTCAAAGGTTCCCAGAGATGTTCAAGAACGGAGAGCATCGCCACGACGTCGAACGACCCGGACGGTATCTCCGGTAGGACCGTCTCCAGGTTCGCCTCGCGAAAAGACAGCGATTCAACGTTCTTCGCCTCGCGCGATATGTTCAGATCGACACCGAGTCCGCTTCTCAATCGCGGCCCGAGCGCGCGAAGGAGAGAGGCGTGATGCCCGCAGCCGATGTCGAGAATATCGAGATCGTGACGATCTCCGATCGCTTTTAAGACAGCGCGGCGGGAGAGGTAAACACCGAACCGGTCCACGACCGTCAGGCCACGCTCGCCGTACGACCCTGTTCGCCGGTTCGATTCAATCGCTTGCGCGGAGATTCTCATGATCGCCCGCTCTCCCGACGGTTCCATATCATATGAAAGGATAACGTGAAGACGAAAGTCTGGAATCCGACAAGAATCAGCAAGAGCCCGAACAGTCCCCCATGCGAGATCTTCGTGAGGGCCAGTCCGTTCCGAAGCCAGTTCAGAGTCAACACCGCGTTCAGAACGATTCCGGAAAAGGCTAGCGCGCCCGCGGCGAGCATGCCTCGATCATAGGTGAACCGCCTGGCGAACCGGCGAGATCGGTGCGGATCGAAGTTATAAAAGGTCCGTGCCAACGTCGCGAATTGCAATGCGCTGTAGCCAAGAGTTGTAAATGTGAGCCCTAGTAACATTGTGTGCAGATCAAGACCGATACCGTTGAGTCGCACTGGCCCCCGGCTTAATGCGGCACTCATCACCACGCCGAACACGAAGAGAATCCAACCCGGTTTCCACAAAAAGAAGTCGGGGGCATACAAAAACATGACCTTCAGATTGATCCATCCCGCGCGCCAAGGAGAGAGCCAACCCATGCGTTTGTGGTGACTGACTCTCCCTTCACGGTCCTTGTAAAAGTGGACAGGGACCTCGCCGACCTTCAACCCCTGCCGGGCCGCCTTCAAGACCATCTCCGAGGCGTATTCCCACGACTGCGATTCCAGGCCGATGCGCAAGAGGGCATCTCGGGTCATCGCGCGCATTCCGCAATGAATGTCGGAATAGCTTGACCCGTAGATGCGATTCAGGATCCAGGTGGTAAGGGGTGTGCCGAAATAGCGGTGCAGATTAGGCATCGACCCCGGCTCGATCGAGCCTGCGAACCGGCTCCCGATCACAAAGTCGTAGCCTTCATCGAGCTTGTCGAGAAACGGGGCGATCTCTCGAAAGTCGTAGGTGAGGTCGCAATCTCCCATGATCACGTAGTCGCCACGCACAAACGGTAGAGCATCGATGTAGGCCCTACCTAGCCCCAGCTTGGGCACGATCAAGACTTCACCTCCGTGTTGCCGCACGATCTCGGGCGAGCGATCTGTCGAGCTGTCCACAATCAGGATTTGGCCGGTCCTGTCCGCCGCCTCGAGCCCTTCGCGGCACCAATCGACAAATTCGCCAACCACCATCTCCTCGTTGAGACAGGGCACAACAATGGTCACGGTCCTTCTGGGCGGGTGCGGCCATACCCCGGCCTTCGCTTCGTCTTGTTCGTCGCTCAGCACCGCGACATGAGAGTGTCCTCTCATCGTGAGACTCCCCGACGATTTACCTTGGCATGAATGATAATTTGGTTACCTTTATTGAAAAGGTCATTCATGTAAAAGGCCCGATAAAGCAACTCGGAGGCGATCTTCTTGCCTAGGCCGTATTTCGTGCCGCCGGAGAATGCATCGTAGAGCCGATTGGGGGCGATACCGCTGATCGCCGCCTTATAGGCTGTGTGAAGCGGCCAGCCCCAGAACTCCACGGGATCGACGCGACATCCCAGGGCCTCCAGCGCTTCCACCAGCTCGGGCCCGTCGAAATGGCGGTAGTGGCCGACTCTCTTATCCATCGCGCGAAGAGACCCCGAGGGGACGGTGATCAGGATCTCATCGCGAGCCATCCGCACCACATTCGCCAGAGCGTCTTTCCAGGAATCGATGTGTTCAAGGACTTCCGAGCAAACCACGAGATCAAACGTCCGCCCCCCCGGCCAGACTTCTCGCGAGAGGTCGAGGGCCCGGAATTCGCAATCGGGCGCGATTCTTCGATTCTCCTCCAGAACACTTTGAGAGATGTCGCAGCCAAAACCGGAAACTTTGAACCTGGCGACGATCTCGTTCAAGAGGAAGGGCTGGGCGCAACCGGCATCGAGGACGTCGTCAAAGTACAGCTCGGCCATCTCTTTCAAGAGCAGCCGGCGGCGGTGCCGAGGGGCGGGAGTATACCGATGTGCGTCGTCCCAGGACGCGACGGCCTCTAGTTCAGTGTCAACTTCGGTCTTTGTATCCGGGCGCGACCGTGTTTCAACGCTCACTGTCAAACCTCCCGGCTCGGGCGTCTTCAATCAACGCATCCACCGCCAAGCCGATCGCGGTGGCGGTGTCGTATCGAGGTGCCCAGCCTCTTGCTCGGATCTTGGAAGTGTCGAATCGAATCATCGGTACATCGCCCTTCCAGCCTCGATCGCCGCCGGAGTAGTCGAATTTCACACCCTTCGCGTCGAGTCGCTCGACGCAAAGCTCGGCGATCTCGGACACGGTGAATGCGTCGGCGGTGGCTACGTTGAATTCCTCGAAGCCCACGATCCCCTGGCCTCGCAGCAAGAGCATCGCATCAAGCACGTCGTCGACGTGGATGTACGACTTGCTCTGCGAACCATCTCCCAGAATTCGAAGCGTAGAGGGGTCTCGAAGCAATCGGCGGACGAAGTCGTAGGCGACGCCGTGCGTCTGTCTTGGTCCAACCACATTGGCGAACCGCAGCGCCAGTCCTTCGAACCCGTAAAGATGCGAGTACGCGCGGATCAATGCTTCGCATGCGAGTTTGCTGGCACCATAGGTTGAGATCGGCCGCAAGGGTGTCTTGTTCTCGGAGACGAGAGTTTCGCCGGTCTCCCCGTAAACACCGCTCCCCGACGCATAAACCAGGCGCTTGACGCCGTTTTGCCGCATGGCTTCGAGCAGGTTCTGGGTCAGATAGGTTCCTTCCCAGAAATCGATGTCGGGCTCATTCAACGCACGGGCGATGTCAGGGTTCGAGGCGAGATGGAAAACGGTATCGGTGTTGGCGGGGAGTGCGATTTTTATCCGGTCGAGATCGCGAAGCTCGCCGCGAACGACGCGCAGCGTGTTATGAACACTCGATTCAGGCAGGTGCCAGTCGCGACCGGACGAGAAGTTGTCGTAGACAACAACCTCGGCCCCGGGAAGCGAGAGCAATCGCCGCACGAGGTGACCGCCGATGAAGCCCGCCCCACCGGCGACGAAGAAAACGCTCACGTGGTCCATCCTCATAGGTTAACCATCACACGGAACAGGTGACGGGCGTCGTTTGTAATCTTAGTTCACGAATGCGCGGGGCAGGTCGGCGTCCGGCAGAGGATGGGGCTCCATTCCCCGATTTTGGATGAAAACGATCGTGGGACAGCACATTATCCCAGGCGAATTGCCTCAACGCCTCGATACGATGCTCTCCCGATGCAGCTCCCTGCCGAGCACCACATCGAGCGGTAGATCGACCTCCCAGACCTCGAACGGCCCGATCTCCCAGGTCCACGCGACTCGCCCGGGGTATCGCTTGGCGAGAGTCTGAAGATGCCGCGCAAGGTCTTGTTCGGGAGCCCAATCGCCCTCGCCACGAATCGACCAAGGGAACCGGCGATCGATCACGCAGGTTAACGTGGGTTTTGTCGCGAGCCGGGAGGAGTAGCGATCGGCGAGTCTCGGCCAGATCGCCTGAAACTCGACTGCGCCTACTTTGCCGTGGGAAAGGTTCGCGACAATCAATGCCACGGGCGTCGGCGCGACAATCGCTTGGATTCCCCGGCGTTCTAGCTCGACCGCGAGAGGTCGCGTCGAGGATTCTCGATCGATGTCCTTCCAGAGTGAAGCGTGGGCGCCGATCCAGGGGGCGATCAATCCGAAAACCGCCAAGACACCCACATTGCGAGGCAGTGTGAGAATCCCACACGCGAGCACACCCGGAAGCGCCACCCAGATTGGCACCAGATAACGGACCGAGGACCCGTTCGGGCTGGTCCCCTGAAGCAGAAACAATCCAATTGCCACTCCGATAGTGAGCAGGGCCAACGCCTCGGGAGGCAAGACATCAACGCATCGTAACGCAACGACATGCTTCCAATGAGCACGTTGGCGCGAGACCATCACCGCGATCAAAAAAAACACAATCGCGATCACGAGCGGACTCATCAACGTCAACACGTTTGACAATCCTTCCCACTGAATCGGGGGAAGATCGACTCCCTGTGCCACGAGTACGGTTTCCGCCACATGAGGATCGCAGCCCAACAGTGGGCCGAGCGCCCGCGCGATCGTCTGAAGATTCGCACCCGCCCGCCACGGGGCGGAGATCCAGACCGGGAGCGAAGGGGTGGGAGGGATTGTGCCGAGCCGCGTCAAAACTCCGTTGACCACAAACGGAAGGAAGGCCGCGAGCAGCCCGAGCAGGGTCCAGGGACGTTCCGTGAGTCGTTGATAAAGGCGAGCCGGAGCGGTCGACCACCAACCCGCGATGCCGATCAGAAAAACAATCCCGATCGCTCCGAATGCAAGTGCCAGGGTCGATTTCAAGAGCCCTACGAATGCGATGTATGGCAAACCCGTCGCCGTGGCGCGCGGGTCGACATGACAGCAAAACGCCAGGAGAAAGATCCAACACGACGCAATCGCGAACCAGCCCGGTCCCGCGTAACGCGAATCGATCCATCGGGCCTTCCCGAGTCGAGCGGAACGGATGTCGGCTCCGTGCCGGACGAAAACCCAGTCGCTCGCCATCGCAACATAAACTGTCATTGAGAGCGGATTGAGTAAGTAGCCCAGGCCGAGCAGAAATCCCCACGAAATCTGCTTCCAACGGCCGAGATCACCTCCGCCTGATCGCGCGACCACCCGATAAACGGCCAACGTCGGCAGCGACCAGGCGAGAAGTTCGATGTAGCCACCCCGAGGCACAATCCCCCAGAGTGCAAGCATTGGAGAACCGACGGCGGTGAGGCCCGCCGCGAGATGGCCCGTCTTGCCATCTTTCCAGACGCGCCACACGGCATACTGACCTGCGACAAAGAGCCCGTAGGCGAGCAGGGGGGCCAGGGCGATAATGTTGGGTTCGTGGCCCAAAAGGCGGACGAAGGCGGCCGCGATGTAGGCTTCAAAAGCACCCATGTAGCGCTGGCCGTCAAAGAACAGGGGGAAGCGTCGCCCTTCGGAGATGTCGAGCGCCATGAGACCGACGACCGATTGATCGTGGTCGAGCACCCCTTCAATCCTCGCGACCAGCGGGGCGCGTGCCATCACCCCCAGCAAAAACCATCCCAGGCTGAAAAGAGTATCCGAACGCGCCCAGGGGCGGCATTCGTGACCGTTCGTTGCCAATGCCGATCCCCCGCGCGCGAAGAAACCGCTCGGTCACGGTCGATCGGACCGAGACCTGCTCCAATCTAGGGCGCGAACGCGGAAGCCTCCGTTCGATCAGGCTTTTGCGGAGAGGCACGCAAGCCGCGCGCAACCGGCTGCGCCGATGAATCCGGCAGCGCCGCCGAGTTCCGCGTAGGCGACCTTCGTTTTCACGGCGGGAATCGGGAAAGCGAGTGATGCGATGTTCCTGCGAATTTCTTCAAGAAAGGGAAGTCCCGCCGCAATCATGCCTCCGCTGAAGAGAACGATATCGGGATCGATCGTGTGCATCAGGCAAACCGCGCCCACGGCGAGATAGCGCGCTGTCTCGTGCATCAGGCGAATCGCCAGCGGGTCGCCTTGCTCGGCGGCGACGGAGATCGCCTGACTGCTCAATTCACCCTGTTCGAGCGCGATCCGAAGCGGCGGGGACTCCTCGGCTTCGAGCGCCTCGCAGGCGCGCTTGACGAGCGCCGTGGCGGAAGCATAGGCTTCGAGATGACCGTAGCGACCGCAAGAGCAGAGTCGCGCGTTATCCATCTGGATAATAATATGACCACATTCACCCCCGTGGCTGTGGCGGCCTTCGACGATCGCACCGTTTTCGACGATCCCACAACCGATCCCCGTACCGAGCGTCAACAACGCGAGGCTCGTGGCACCTCGCCCCGCTCCGGCCCAGTATTCACCATAGGCCGCGGCGTTGGCGTCGTTTTGATAGATCACGCGTTTATTCAGCCGTTCGCTGAGGAGTTTGCGAATCGGCACGTTTCGCCAGCCTGGAAGGTTTGGCGGGTCGATCAGTATCCCGGCGCGAATGTCCATCGTCCCCGGCGTTCCCAGGCCCATGGCAATAATCTCGTCCCAGCCGATGCCGCTCGACTCGACAGCCAGTCGGCCAGCCTCGGCCAGACTGTCGAGCCCGACCTCGGGACCTGCTACGGCATTCGTCGGCAGACTGACCGACGAGAGAGCACGGCCGGAATCGTCGACCACCCCGCTCTTGATATTGGTTCCACCCAGATCGATTCCCAAAAAATAAGGCGGGAGAGGCGCGGCGACGGTCATGTGGGCCTCGGACCTGGCGACGGATCAGTCGAATCGGGACCGGGTAAAACGAATAATTTAGCGTTCGAGATCGTCGAAGGTCAACACGATGGGAGTTTAGTGATGCAGCGGGAATTAATCGACTCGCATCGCTCAACCGCTATGATAAGACGTCTGGAGGAGTCGATGTCAGAACACGCCTTATCCGACCCTGGATTCACACGGCGGGATTGGCTCGGGGGTTTGATCGTACTCGGCCTGGGATCACTCGGCGCAGGCGATCCGGTGAGGCCGATCCCCTCGGTGATCGATCCCGCCGAGCTTGCCAAGATCAAAAAGCGTGCTTCGGAAGCTAAACTCAAGGACTTCGGTACCAATGAGAGCGACCACTACCTCGGGGCTGGCGACGCTCCCGAAAAGTTTCGAAAAGAAGCCCTCTACCTGTGCGAAGAGCTCGCCGTGTCTTTCAAGACGCACTTTCAACTTAAGGGGTTCGAGGTCCCGCTCCCTTCAAAGAAGATGACGGTGGTCACACTCAAGGACAAGGCGTCCTATGAGGCGTTCAAAGGAGAGGCGGTAGGCGAAGCCGAAGGAGGCCATTATGAGGTTTCGACAGGAAGGCTCGTTATCTTCGACTTCCGCGAATCCGAAAATCAGTTGAACGCGAAGCGAACCAATACCTTTATCCTTGTGCACGAAGCCGTCCACCAGCTTACCTATGGGACGTCGATACTGGAGCGCGGGGGAGATGTTCCGGTTGCCATCAGCGAGGGATTTGCGACTTATGGGGAACTCTGGCGAATCGCCAGGCGAGAAAAGATTCTCGGGCAGATCAATCGGCCTCGACTGGCCGTTTTGAAGATGCCGGGCGAAGGTCGGGATTGGATTCCGCTCGACGAGCTGATCAGCGGCGACGACTTGTTCTACGACCCCAAAACCGAGCAACTCGCCTACGCCGAAAGTTGGCTATTGATTTATGAACTTTTCAAGACCCACGCCTCGAACGCCAAGCTCATCGCCTTCTTGAAAGCCATCAAGACCCGCGAAAACGCCGGGAAGCGGATCGAAGATGCGGAGAAAACGTTCGGGAATCTCGACCGGCTGGATCGAGAGATGAGGCGGAGTGCGAGTCTGTTAGTTCGGGGTTAAAGTCCCAAGATCGGCGCGGGTCTTCGACCCCGTCCTCGCAGCCCTTGCATCAACCTAGAACCGGGTTCAGACCCATGTTCTTCCGCATCTCGGCGCGCTGTTTTTCGTAGCTCATCAGCAGCTTGCGATCACGGAAGTGCTGTGATTCTTTTTTGGCTTGCGCGCGTAGCACCAACCTGCGCTTGGCGGGGCTGGTCAGCTCTCCTTGACCTTTATAACGCTTTCGCAGCCGGATCGCGGGCTTTTCGCCATAGGCTTCGAGGATCTCGTCCTCAATGGAGACGAAGAATTCACAGAAACCAGGATCGCCCTGACGGGCACATCGACCGGCGAGTTGACGATCGATCCGGCGCGACTCGTGACGCTCGGTTCCGATCACATGCAGGCCGCCAAGCTCGGCGACGCCTTCGCTCAGCTTAATGTCGGTTCCTCGGCCCGCCATGTTGGTGGCCACCATCACACGACCGAGTTGACCCGCCTGCGCGACAATTTGAGCCTCGATCTCGTGGTTCTTCGCGTTCAAGACCTGGTGCTCGATCTTCGCGACCGTCAACAAGGCCGAGAGCCGTTCCGATTTCTCGATCGATCGCGTGCCGACCAGCACCGGGACGCCATGCTTGTGCCACTCGACAATCTTGTCGGCGATCGCCTGAAACTTCTCAGCCTCGGTCGAGAAGACCCGGTCGTCGACCCAGACGCGACGGCAACGGCGGTTAGTGGGAACCTTGAAGACGTTGACCTTGTAGATCTTTTTCAATTCTCGGGCGTCAGAGGCGGCGGTGCCGGTCATCCCGGCGAGTTTTTTGTAGCGAAGAAAGAAGTCCTGCACCGTCACCCGCGCCGCGGTGATCGTTTCGAGAGTGATCTCGATTTTTTCCTTGGCCTGAATCGCCTGGTGAAGGCCGTCCTGCCATTGTCGACCCGGCATCATTCGCCCTGTGAACTCGTCAACAATCACGACCTCGCCGTTGACCACGACATAGTCACGGTCTTTCAAATAGGCGATTTGGGCGCGTAAGGCCCGTTCCACGTACTCGTACAGCCCGTCCACCGTGAGGGCGAGGAACGAGGAATGGCCCGCTACGGCCTGGACTTTGCGTCGACCGGCGGCATTCAGCTCGGCTTTCCGTTCGGCGGGGTCGTACTTGAAATCCTTGATGCGGACGAGGGTCGCGGCGAGCTGGTCGGCTCCAAGGTACGCGGCGGCCTCTTCTTGCGTGGGCTGATTGTTGGCACCAATGATCAGCGGGGTTCGAGCTTCGTCGATCAAAATGCTGTCAGCCTCGTCGACGATCGCGTAGTGAAAGGTTCGCTGGACGGGTGTTTCGGACTCGCTATGCGCGCCTCGTCCGAGAAACGCTTGTTCGAATGACTTGCGGTGGGTATCGCCCAGGTTCAGGCGTTTGAGCTCGTCGCGAAGGAAATCAAACCCGAATTCCTTGCTAGTTCCGTAGGTGATATCGGCGGCGTAGGCCGCGCGCCTCGCACCGTCGGGCATGCCGGTCTGGATGCAGCCGACGGTCATTCCCAGAAGCTCATAGACAGGTGTGTTCCAATCCGCATCGCGCTGGGCGAGATAGTCATTGACGGTGATGACGTGGACACCTTTGCCCTGAAGCGCGTTTAAGAACGCGGGCAAGGTGGCGACAAGGGTTTTACCCTCACCGGTCTCCATTTCGGCAATGCAGCGGAAATGGATGGCGGCCCCACCGACAAGCTGGACATCGTAATGGCGCTGCTTGATCGTTCGCTTGGCCGATTCGCGAACCAGAGCGAACGCCTCGACGAGAAGGGTATTGAGCGAGTCTCCCTGTCGGGCTTTAAGCCTGAGGAGGCTGGCTCGCGCCTTGAGCTGTTCGTTGGTCTCAGCTTCGAGCATCGACTCCAGCTCATTCACCTTCGCCGCCAGCAGGGCATACCGGCTGAGGCGTCCGGCATGCGTTGGACCCGCCATGGAAGAGACGCGGTTGAGCCAGTTTGGGCCAAGTCGACCTGTCATCGCGACGTTCTCCTGCCTGACTTTCCATCCGACGTTGACCGTCAAGTTGCGGTTGGGGAGAGTCCCCGCCGGCGCGCGTGGTAGCCCTTCGCGCATGCGCTCTCTTCTTTAACAGGACATCAGAAGGACTGGTCTTCCCGGGAAAAGGTTTGGCGGACGTGACGATCGTGCGCGACGGCGATGTCGGAGACCCCCAACAAACACGGGAGCTGAAGGAGTTGAGACGATCGGGAGGCTCGTTCGACTCCGCCATCCACAGGATCATGGCGGCCCTTGCGCCCCAGCCGGTGCCGACTTGGTCAAGTTCGCCTTCAGGACGACTCCTTTCGGCGTGAAAATGAGATCCTCGAACGTGGAGCTCTCGGCGAGGGGAGGATGCCGCTTTACCCACTCGAGAAGCATTGTCCAGCGCGCATCTTCGGAAGGAACCGCGTCGGGGTCGTCCGGGCTGGTGTTCTCCCACCGGAACATCAGGTTGGAACCAACCTGCACGAACAATCCAGAAGGCGACCGAGTGTTGCGGTGAATATAGACGTAAAGCAAGCCATGTGAATCACCTGTGGCGCACATCTTGTCTCGCAAGAAGCCCGCGAGCCGGGTAGCGCCGGCCACGGTTTTGTCGGGAATCGGGACGTCGTCCTTTGGATCGCGGCGATACCAACGGTGGCCGTCGCGGGGATTGAACGGAGGCGAGAAGTCGTACAGCTCGATCAACGGCCGCGCCAATTCCACATTGATATTTTCGCGGGGCAGGATATCTCCGTCACGGTCAAGGAGACACTCCGAGCGATCGAGAAACTTGGCCACGGCGACTGGTTCGTGGTACTCGAGTTTCACGACGATCCGGTTCGGATACTCGCGATGAATCCTGTTGACTTTCTTCACAAGCGGATTGAGCTCGAACGCACTTCGGAGCTTCGCGAGGTCGAGGTCGAGCGTCGAAAACTCACTCGCGTGCTTGGATTGCGATTCTACCCGATCAAGAAAGCCGACCGATCCGCCGCGATACCATCGTGGCGGCGGGGGGTCGAGCGTGATCTTGCGGAAGGAGAGCTTATATTCCATCTGTGACTGGACATAAGTCCGACCCAGGTGGAGTAGCCAAGACCCGAGCGCGAACAGGCAGACGAGCGCGAGAGTCAGGCCGGAGAATGCCAGGACTATCTGCCGAGGCGACCAGCGGCGGACAGGGGGAGGGGAAAGCAGTCGGGGGAATCGTCGCGAGGAGGGCGGGCGGGAATCGTCTCGATCGCCAGGCGAAGAGTCGCGCGGCGGCCCTTCGCTCAGAGTGATTCGAGGCGGGTCGCGCTGCTCCATCGCCTCGGCCCCGTTCTCGTATCGATTGTCCCAAAGAAGTCTTGAAAGCGCGCGGTAATCCTCCGCTCAGTATCGTCTCGAGCGTCACCAAACTTGAACTTGCAGCTCGAGTTCGTAACCAAACTGCTGCCAGACGCGCTGCCGGATCTGGTCAATCAGTTGCAGCACATCCGACGCGGTGGTTCCCGGATGCGCGATGATGAAGTTCGCATGCCGGTCCGAGACTTCCGCGCCCCCGTATCTCGCCCCATTGAGCCCGGCCTGATCGATGAGTGTACCGGCGGTGAGATCCGGGCTGATGTTCTTAAAAATCAGGCCGGACGACTGATGGCCATAGGGCTGGTTTTCCTTCTTCACGATCCAAATCCTCCGCATCCGGCGAACCACCGCCTCGGGGTCCTGTTGCTCGAACACGAATTCGGCGGACAGAATTACCGGCTCGTCGAGGCGGGAATCGCGTTCGGCGAAGGTCAAGTCATCGCGTTCGCGGACTTGTACGTTGTCCGAAGCGTCAATCACCGTCGCTCGGCGGACAAACTGGCCGATCGCACCTTGTCGAGTCGCCGCATTGCCTCGAAGTGCTCCACCGACGGTTCCGGGAATTCCCGTGAGGAACTCCAAGCCCGCGAGCCCCGCCCTCGCTGCTTGAGAAATTAAGGCCGTCAAGGGCACTGCCGCTCCCGCCTTGACCAGATTCCCGGTTACCGTAACGTCAGAAAACGCAGGGCTTTCGAGGTGGATAACAAGGGCCTTCACGCCCTCGTCGCGCACCAGAAGATTGGAGCCGCCCGCGAGGATCGTGAACGGTAAGCCAAGTTCCCGAGCGCGACGAAGAAGTTGCAAGAGTTGTTCAATCGTTCCCGGTCGAGCTAAAAAAGCCGCTGGGCCACCGATCCGGAACCACACGTGAGGAGCAAGAGGTTCGTCGGCCTTGACGATCTCGCGAAAAGCGTCGAATGCATGCATCGGATACGGGTCCGTGGATTTGAGGAGAAGGATCGTGCATTCTCCTCGAAATGGTGGGAATCGTAGGACCAATTCGCCATCTATCAAAGCATGATCCGCAAGGGGCGGACCCTACAAAATTTGTATCCGCACCACTCATTTCAGCCTGAATGAACGTCGACGCACAGAAACCCCGAGACGGCCTCAACTGTGCTGGACATGGTAGCCCTGCCACCCTATGAGCGTCAAGCGATCAGACGCGGCCTCGTTGACCTGCCTCGGAGCGGCTCATAGAATCAATTCAGCCGCCGAAGGCGCGCCACGGCGAGGATTCGGACGCCGCTCGGAGGACCCTGGAGTATCAGAGTGAGCCAAGACCTGCGCGGACCGAGGGAAGACCCGACCTTGCGGCTCCGGTTCGAGGCCGAGGTCATCCGCCAGGGGGGCGGTTCCAGCGCCATCGAGCGACAACATGCGAAGGGGCGAATGACCGCAAGAGAACGGATCGCCGCCCTGATCGACTTCGATTCCTCGTTCGTCGAACTCTGGCTCTGGGCAGCCCATCGTATGTACGAGGAGTGGGGAGGTGCCCCTTCCGCCGGGGTGATCATCGGGATCGGGCGAGTCTCGGGAAAACGGGTGATCATCGTCGCCAACGATGCAACCGTGAAGGCGGGCGCGTGTTTCCCGATGACCATTAAAAAGATGCTCCGTGCCCAGCGAATCGCTTTCGAGAACCGCCTTCCCGTCATTTATCTCGTCGACTCCTCCGGCGTCTTCCTGCCCCTTCAGGACGAGGTTTTTCCTGACGAAGACGACTTCGGCCGAATCTTCCGTAACAACGCTGTTCTCTCGGCCGAGGGCATCCCTCAGTTCGCCGCCATCATGGGAAACTGCGTCGCGGGAGGGGCCTATCTCCCCGCGCTCTGCGACATCATTTTAATGACTGAGGGGTCGGGGCTCTATCTTGCCGGCCCCGCTCTTGTCAAAGCCGCCATCGGCCAAGAAATCTCGTCGGAGGAACTCGGAGGCGCGACCGTCCATTCGGCCCTCAGCGGAACCGTCGACTATCACGAACCCGACGACGCGCATTGCCTGGAACACCTTCGCAGGTTGATCTCGCTATTGCCTCCTGATACGCATCGCGCGACACAATTCACGCCTCCGGGCTATACCTCGACGGACGTCGGCTCGATTGTGAAGAGTGACCCCTCCGCGCAATACGACATCCGCGACGTGCTCGCAGGTCTAGTCGATGGCTCTCGATTTGATGAGTATAGGGCGGAGTATGGCCGTACACTCGTATGCGGCTTCGCTCGGCTCGGAGCGATGCCGATCGGTGTGGTGGCCAATCAGCGGCTCCGCTTCAAACCCGAAGGTCACGCCCCGTTTCAATTCGGCGGTGTGATCTATGGCGACAGTGCGGACAAGGCCGCGAGGTTCGTGCTTGACTGCAATCAAAGCCGCATCCCATTGCTCTTCCTTCAAGATGTGAATGGCTTCGACGTGGGGCGAGATGCGGAGCGGTCGGGGATTATCCGTCGCGGAGCGAAGCTGGTGAACGCAGTCAGCAATAGTATCGTGCCGAAGATCACTCTCATTATTGGACATTCGTTCGGAGCGGGGCATTACGCACTCTGCGGAAAGGCCTTTGATCCGCGCTTCCTGTTCGCCTGGCCGAATGCGCGTTACGCCGTGATGGGAGCCGACCAGGCCGCCCGAACGATGTTAGATGTAAACGTCGCGACGTTGAAGCGTCAGGGCAAATCCGTCGATGACGACGAGATGCGCGCGATGGCCACTGAACTTCGGTCGCGATATGATGAGGAAACGGACATCCGATATGCCGCTGCCCGAGGCTGGATCGATGCGATCATCGAGCCCGCGGAAACGCGAGAAATCCTGATCGAAGCCTTCTCAATCGCGACCCGAGTACCCGTGCCCGATGGTGCGGTCGTGCGGACTGGAGTCTTTCAGGTTTGAGGTCAGAGCGAAGCAGGGTTGTCTTTTTTTGCGGTGCGAGGAACCTTCTCTCGCTTTCCGGGTTGGCAAGAGTGCCCGCGCAGGGTGGTTTCCGCGCGGCGGCAAGCCGCAGCACTCCAAGGTGAGGTGACTTTGTCACGTAGGGAAATTGGCCATGGCATGCTCTCCCTCTCCACTCCGGGTTGGCAACGGTGCGGGGTTTTGGGGAGACAATCTTGACGCTCCGTTTCTACTCGCTCGCGATGGCCGCATCAACGTCCTTACGCTCGAATATCTTGCCGAGCTGACCCTTGCCATCCTCAGCCATCTCCGTTCCAAAAATCCCGACGCCGGATTCGTTCCGGACTTCCCCGAGCTTCTCGAACGCCTGGGGCCGACGCTCCACGATCAACCCGGGCTGAAGATCGTCACCAATGCTGGTGGATTAAATCCAAGATCATGCGTTGCGCGCTGCGCGACGATTCTGGCGGCGAATGGTCTCGAAATAACTGCGCTGGCCGTCGTTGATGGGGACGATGTCCTCTCGATGATCCCACGTTGGATCACTGACGGCCTGGATCTTTCTCACATGGAGACATCTCGCCCGATCACTGATGTTGCAGATCGGCTCGTGTCGGCGAACGTCTATTTGGGAGCCCGAGCGATCGCGTCGGCCTTGAACCAGGGAGCGCGGGTCGTGATCACCGGCCGCGTCGCCGACGCCTCGCTGACTCTCGGCCCGGCCGCCGCGCATTTTGGCTGGAGTTGGGACGATTGGAACCGCCTCGCGGGGGCATCGGTTGCCGGTCACATCATCGAATGTGGTGCCCAGGCCTCGGGCGGGTTGTGGTATCGTTGGGACGAGATGGCCGACCCCGCAGGTGTGGGGTATCCCATCGCCGAAATCGTCGAGGACGGTTCTTCATGCATCACCAAGACTGACGGAACCGGCGGAGAGGTCTCGATCGGCACGGTCTCCGAACAACTCGTCTATGAGATCGACGACCCCGCATGTTATCGAACCCCCGACGTCGATGTCGATCTGACAACGCTGGTGCTACATGATGACGGTGAAAATCGCGTCCTGGTTCAAAGCGCGACCGGTCGACCCCCTTCCGATCTGCTCAAGGTCGCGGCGGTTTACCGCGATGGCTGGGCGGCGAGCGGGATGCTCGCGGTCGTCGGTCGTAGGGCAGAGTCAAAAGCGCGCGCAGCGGGCCACATGATTCTGGAGCGGGTCAGGCGCGCGGGAGTGATCCTTGACGATTCACTGGTCGAATGCCTCGGGGCAGCGGAGGTTGTGCCGGGCCTTTTACGACCATCGCAAGAACCTTTCGAAGTGGTGCTTCGCGTCTCAGCGCGCGATCGATCTCGGGCGGCCATCGAGCGATTCTGCCGCGAATTCGCGCCGCTTGTGACGTCGGGTCCACCGGGAATCGCCGGTTACGCAAGCGGTCGTCCCTCAGCGCGACCGGCCTTCGGATATTGGCCGACCTTGATTCCTCGGAGCTTGATCGAGGAACGTGTGATCGTACGAACGGCTGCGGAATGGATGAAACTGCCATGACGTACAAACCCGCGCAACGCCTTGGCGACATCGCCCACACACGCAGTGGAGACAAAGGGAACCGCGCGAATATCGGAGTCGTCGCTTTCGACTCGGAGGGTTATGCCCGTCTCAGCGAACAGCTTACCGAGTCGGTGGTGGCGGAATACTTGAAACCGCTCCATCCCGGTAAGGTCCGCCGTTACGAACTTCCAAACATTCTCGCATTGAACTTTGTCATCGATGACGCGTTAGGAGGCGGAGCGAGCCGCTCCTTGAGACTCGACACGCAAGGCAAGGCGCTTGGTGTCGCGCTTCTGGAGCTTCAACTCCCGGCCCTTTGATCGACGAATGGAGCAACCTGATGGCCGATGATCTCGTCCTTCGAGAAACTCAAGGTCCGGTCGCAGTGTTAACACTGAATCGGCCCGAGCGTCGCAACGCGCTTTCAAGAGCGCTCGTCGCCGCGCTGGGAGACGCCCTCTCCGAGATCGACGTTGACAAGTCTGTTCGCGCAATCGTACTGACAGGCGCGGGCGAAAGCTTTTGCACGGGGATGGATCTCAAGGAAGCCGCGATCGGCCAAGACAACGAAAGCGAAAACCAGGCCATCGCCGATCTTGAGGGGTTCGCCGATCTGATCATGCGGATTCATTCGATGAAAGTGCCGATCGTGGCCGCATTGAACGGCGATGCCTACGCGGGAGGCGCAGGGATCATGGGGGCATGCGACCTCGTGGTCGCCGCCGACGGAGCGAAGATCGGTTACCCGGAAGTCAAACGCGGCCTGGTTCCCTCGGTGATCATGAGCGACCTCTTGCGTCAGGTTGGCGATCGGCGCGCTCGCGAACTCCTCTTTACTGGAGACCCCATCAGCGCCGATCAAGCCGAACGTTGGGGCCTAGTGAACCGCGTCGTCGCCCTCGCGGCGTGCCGTCAGAAAGCCATCGACCTCGCACGATCGCTTGCGACCGGTGGACCGCTCGCTCTGGCGACGACCAAGCAACGACTGGAGGGCTCTACCTATCGCGAGGTGAACCTACGCGGTGCCGCCGCGGTTTCCGCCTCGGTGCTCGTCTCGGACGAGGGCGTGGAGGGGATCAGGGCCTTCCTCGAAAAACGGCCCCCCTCTTGGGCCTTGGAAAGCGAGCGATCCTCATGAGGGATCAGGCTCCCGCGGACGTTCCCCGGGTGGAGAGACACACCGTCGGCTCGGTTTTGCGAACCACGGCCTCACGTTTCGGCGATTGCGACGCCCTGGTCTTCCCGAGCCTGGGTCTTAGATGGTCGTGGAGCGAGCTTGATCGCCGGGTGGATGTCATCGCCTCCGCGCTCATTGAGTTGGGGATCGGACCAGGACGCCACGTCGGGATCTGGTCGATGAACGCCCCTGAGTGGGTGGTCGCCCAGTTCGCGGTCGGTCGGGCCGGGGCCGTGCTCGTGAACATCAACCCGGCCTATCGACTCCACGAACTAGAAGAAACTCTCCGCGCCGCCGACGTCTCGACATTGATCGTTGGCGCACATTTTAAAGGGTCGAACTTCGTTGAAATGCTGGAAGCGCTTTGCCCGGAGATCGCCGGCGCGGACTCAACAGCCTGGAGTTCGGAGCGACTTCCGACCTTGAAGCATCTGATCGCCCTGGACCGTCGCCCCGGCCCCGGTTGGATGGCCTGGTCGGACCTTGAATCGTCCGGCGTTTCGTCAACGGTCTCCGCGCGTGAGGCCTCGCTCAATTCCAGCGATATCTACAACATTCAGTTCACCTCGGGGACGACCGGGATGCCCAAGGGTGCCATGCTCACGCACCGGAACGTTTTGCTGAACGCCTATTACGTCGGCGAGCGACTGCGGTATACGGAGCGGGACCGGGTTTGCGTCCCGGTGCCGTTTTATCACTGCTTCGGTTGCGTTCTGGGCACACTCGTCTGCGCGGTAACTGGCGCGTCGCTCGTCTCTCCTTCACCAATATTCGACGCGGGGGCCACGATTCACGCGATCGCCACCGAGCGCTGCACAGCGCTTTACGGGGTGCCGACGATGTTCGTTTCGGTGCTTGGACATCCAGAGCTTCCGCGCTCTGACATATCGAGCCTGCGGACCGGGATCATGGCGGGAAGCCCGTGTCCGTTACCCTTGATGCGGCAGGTCGTCGAGGTTCTGGGCGCACGCGAGATGACGATCGGCTACGGCCAGACCGAGGCGTCTCCGATCATCACCCAGACTTCGGCCGATGACCCGATCGAGGTCCGGGTTGGTACGGTCGGCAAACCGATTCCTGGCGTAGAGGTCCGGTTGATCGACACGTTCACTCACAAGGACGTCGTTCCCGGCGAAACGGGCGAACTCTGCACGCGCGGGCACTGCGTGATGGCAGGGTATTACAGGAACCCCGAAGCGACGGCAAGGGCCATCGACGCCGAGGGTTGGTTGCATACCGGAGACCTCGCGCGGGTCAACCCCGACGGCAATTACCGGATCGTCGGACGCTGCAAGGAATTGATCATACGCGGGGGAGAGAATGTCTATCCCCCGGAAATCGAAGAATTCCTCCACCATCACCCCGCCGTCGCCGAGGTGGCCGTGGTGGGTCTGCCGGACGCCAAGTACGGCGAAGTGATCGCGGCGTGGGTCGTCGCGCGGACTGGAGTTTCATTGACCCGTGATGAACTTCGCGAATACTGCCGGGGTCGGATCGCTCATTTCAAGGTCCCTCAATACATCCAGGTGGTGGATCAGCTTCCCCGGACGGTGACGGGGAAGGTCCGCAAGCACGTGCTTCGCGATCAGGGGATCATCGACTTCGGGCTTCAAGAGGCCGATGCGATTCCCACGGCGTAACACTCTTTGACGTTTGGAGAGGATTCGTTCGGTCCTCCCGTAAGATGGGTTCCGTCCACCATCAAATCGCCATGAATCGGAGCGATTTTCATGGTGCGCGGAGCCCTTCCTACGGGAAGTGATACTGGCGCAATTCTCAGCGAATCATCCCAAAATAGGCCGCGTTGGTGCGATGACCCCCGTCACCGTGCGACATCTCGCCGTGGTGAGCGTTGCTCTCCAGATCATGCTCCTGGCCGGTGTTCGCTGGCAGCACAAGCTTGGAACGCGCCGCGGCGGCGGCGAGGGCCTTACCGAACGCCTTGGTAACGTTGTCGTGTAGACTCGCCCATAGCTCGTCGGACAGTTCGTCGCGATCCTCGATCAAACTGAGAAGGTCGGCAAAATGATGTTCGCCCTCGGCAAGCTTTTCCGCGTCGGCGTGGACATTGCTCCAACCCCCATCCGAGATCGACACACGGAGGGTATGGGCTTGCTCGTGAACCTGCCTGAGAGGATCGAAATCGCTTACCGAGGTATGAGAGAGCATGAGCACGCGGTCGAGCACGGCGACAGCTCGGCGCTTTGTGTCCTCGCCCCTGGAGCGGCGGATCTCGGCCTCGGCCACTTGGTCCAGCAGGCCGGTTACCGCCTGAAGACTGTTGAACTGATCGGCTTCGTGCGAGAGAATGTCAAAGCTTTCGGCTAGCTCGCGGGCTCGGTCCCGCAGCGAGCTGAATTCATGCCGACTGGCGGAGACGGCTTCGATCAGGTCGTCCGCCGGGGGAACGCCCGGAGCGTGGAGTTGGCGGGCCGCGGCAAGGAGGCGCTCTCCCAGTTCGGAGAAGCGATCCGAAAGCGCGGCGAGTTCGGTCGAGAGATGACTGCTGCTTTGATTCATTGATGGGCTCCTGGCAGGCGTCGAGGACGGGCCACGCGGGGCCTCGGGCAACCGGGCGTTCGCGAGCGTAATGAACGGTGGAAGGGTATCGAGGGATTCCGTGTACGGAACAACGAACCGGGATTCGATTGAAGGCGAATGATCGTCTAGTTCGTCGGGCTCCGCGCTTCCCGGATCCTCAAACAACAGACAATTCGCATCAGCCGATGTCAATTCATCGCACGGCAATTCGATGACTTCAGATTCGTGAGGGACAAAGCTCTTCAGGAACGTCGCGGGAGGCGGGGATTGCTCGGGAGTGTCAGGGCTCGAAACGACGCACGGCGGAGAGACTTCCCTCGCGGTTTCCTCTTCCGACGTTAGCTCGAAAGTGAATGAAAGGGAAGCCGGCTCGACAAGACATCCGACCTCGGGTGCTTCGTGCTCCGGTTCCGGAAGCGGACGGAACGTGCTTCGAGACTCGGCGGCGAGGAGTTCGGCGAAAGAATCGGCCGCCGGCTCGTCGTCCTCTTCCCGATCCTCCCGGTGGTTCTGGTTGAACGCTTCGGCATGGTGGGTGTAAAGCCGTTCGCGGCATTCCTGTTCGAGGAAGTGATCCGTCCGGTCGGAGAACGGTTCCGGCTCGGGATCGGCCATTTCCATTCCCGCGTGGAGCTCGCCCCCGAAAATGAGGTCCGTTTCCATTTCTTCGGCTCGGGGCGATGGAATCTCGGGGATCAGAGAAGAAACGAGGCATCTCGCGGGGGTGAGTTCGACCTTCCGATCCTCGTCATCATCAGAGGGTGAGGCAGGTCCGAACACGTCGAGCACGGCGGGGTTCAAAGTGATACGAAGGGAAAGACCCTCCAGGATTTCCTGGTCGGTCTCGCGGTCGGCATGCGAGGCTAGCGGGCTCACGTCGTCGAAAGAATCAACGGCGGAGATCGGCGCTCCAGGCAAATGTTCCCCAACGGGCCCTGGCAGCGCGCCGACGTCCTGGGATCCGTCGTTATGGCGGAGTTTCTGAAGGCGATCCAGATTCTGGCAATAGTCGGGATGAGCCTCACCAAAGAGCTGACGACGGATCTCGAGCGCGTCGTTCAGGAGCATCTCCGCGCCTTTGCGGTCCCCACGACGCTGGAGCAGCCAGGCGAGGTTTCCAAGATTTGTGGCATAGTCAGGATGCATCTCGCCGAGTGTCGTTTTTCGAGATTCCAAGGCCTGACGAAGCAGATCCTCCGCACCGACAAAGTCTCCTCGCTTGCGCAATTGAGCCGCCAGACTGCTCAGGTTTGCCGCGTAGATCGGGTGAGCGGTTCCGAGCGCCTCCTTGCGGATCGCCAGAGACCGCCGAAGCAGTTCTTCCGCCCGGTTGGTTTCACCGTGTTGGCCGAGGACGTCGGCAAGGGCGGCAAGGGCCGTGGCGTACTCAGGATGATTTTCGCCAGAGGTGGCGCGTCGCACATCAACCGCTTCTTTCAGGAGCATCTTCGACCAGGTCGAGTCGCCGCGCTTCTGGACAAGCAACGCCAGGTTGATCAGGCTCGTGGCATAGTCGGGATGGCGAGCGCCAAGGACATCTTTACGAACGGCAAGGGCCTGGCGTAACAAAGGCTCGGCACCCGCGAGGTCTCCGTCGCGCTGAAGGAGCATCGCAAGTTGATTCAGGCTTGCGGCATATTCGGGATGGCGCTCACCGAGCGACTTTTTGAGGCACTCGCTAACCTGCCGAAGGATCGAAATGGCCCCTCTCAGATCGCCTTGTTTCTGGAGAATCTGGGCAAGATGAGTTTGAACCACCGCGCATTCGTGATGGAATTCGCCTAGCGATTGCTTCTTCATATCCAGGATGAGCCGCCAGATCGGCTCGGCCTCGGTCAGTTTTCCCGCTAGCTGGAGGTTTCCGGCAAGCGAAGCGAGCGCGGCGACGTGAGACGGATGGCGCTCCCCGACGGCCCCTTTGAGAAGATCGACAACCTCCTTGAAATGAGCCTCGGCCTCGTCCAATCGACCCTCATTTTGAACCACTTCGCCGAGCACGTTGAGGCTTCGCGCGAGGTCGGGATGATCGTCGTCAATCGCTTTACGCTGGATTGCGATCGCGGTACTGAGCAACCCCTCGACACCGCTGAGATCGTTGTTCCGGAAATGACATTCCGCCATGGCGACGAGGCTCGCGGCATAGTCCGGATGCTCGACACCCAGAGCGGCCTTTCGGACCTCCAAAGCCTTCTCAAGAAGCGGCTCGGCACCAGCGAAATCCTCGAAACGAAGCATCAGACGGGCGAGCAGGTCGAGGGCCTCGGCATATTCCGGATGCTTTTCCCCCACCGTCTTTTTGCGAAGCTCCAAGGCGCGCTGGAGAACGGTTTCGGCGTCGCACAGTTCTTCCTTCGCCGTCAACACGTTGGCGAGCAAAATCAGACCCGCGGCATACTCGGGGTGTCGGTCGCCCACAAACTTTTCCTGCAAGGCAAGCAGTTGGCGAACGCGCGTTTCCGCTTCCTCGGCACGTCCTTCGCTCAAGAGCGTGCCGGCCTCCGTGGACAGCCGATCGGCCCGATCTCGATAGAGGTCTCCATACTCTCGAGTAGCCTGCCGACTCGATGAGTCGAATAGTCCCATTGCGTTCCTCCAGAATCGAGCCCGAGCCACTTGTTCGCGGAGGCAACGGTCGCCCGTCACGTCGTGCGTTCCGGAATGAGACGATGATCGCTGGGTGATCGGTTCACCGGTCGACATCAACCGTGTCACTGATACGATAAACGTGGTATCTTCACTTCTTAAACACGTTGTGTGCGAGACTCATGACACCGATGTTTCGCGTGCCGTCCAATTCGGCCAACGCCGATCCTAAGACGGCCCGAAAATCGTATTCTCACCGGCGATCGGCCCGAACTCGGGATCACTCGCACACTGAGCAACCTACCGCCTACGGATATCATAGGATATGGATACCCGGACGAGTGGTGGGAATGAGAATCCTCGCTCGAAATCGCGGCCCTTCAATGGATTATTCGCCCAGACCCTTGGCCTCAGCCAACCGGGACCGGGCCGCCGCGACGGCCAGCGGATTGCCGAACGCGGATTCCACCGCCTCGAATCGCTCGGCCCATTCGGTATCGCTAACGCTCTCGCCGGCTTCGACCAGAACAAGCAACGCGGAGAACGGATGGTTCCCGGCCGCGAGACTCTTGATCTCGTCCGAAGGTTCAGAGACCCCGGAGGCCGATATCGCCTCATGCAGAGATAGAGCATGATTTATGCATGAGTACAGTGGTTCAAATCGCGGGGTGCTCGGGCACGTGAGTCGTTGAATCCGTTCTAGCACACCGACCGCTTTCTGACCTAGAGCGGCCCAGCCCGCTCGCGAAGTTTCACTGTCCCGAACGGTCGGCAAGAGGGCCGCGATGCCCTCCAGTCCGCTCAACGCTTCCGAGGGGAATGGCAGCGAGAGCCTTCGAAGCGCTTCAAGTGTGTTTGCGT
>JAYVYS010000026.1:0-3556 GCA_043784005.1 Isosphaeraceae bacterium | reverse complement strand
ATCCCAAGGATCCCATCACCGCCACGTTCGGTCAGGGCTACGGACTGGCAGATTACGGAGCGACTTGCTACACCGACATCGATCCCAACGGCGCGACCGGTGGTACCGGCTCTACGGCGGTCGTTCCTTACCGCAACAAGGCGAGTCGCGTGAATGGTGCTCTCAAGCAAGGAACCACTCGCATCTCCGAGATCATCGACGGAACCAGTAATACGATCCTAATCGCCGAAGACGCCGGACGCGATGCCCGGTTCTTGAGCCCTTACACCGAGGGTCAATACGACGGTGTAAACCCTCGGCCGATCCGTGGCGCAGGGCCCGCCGGTGGCCTGACTCCCTACCGACGCTACTGGCGCTGGGCGGAACCCGACCAGGCGTTCGGTGTTTCGGGCGCTCCCAACAACAAATTCCGGCCGATGCGTGAGGCTTCGCAGTTTCCGGGCTCGGGAACCACGGCCGGCAACAACGCGGGTGCGAATGACGAAATGTTTTCGTATCACCCGGGCGGCGTGAACGTTCTTTTTGGAGACGGCAGCGTCCGATTCATCAAAGACAGCGTCAGCGTCAAGACGCTTCGCGCCCTCGTCAGCATCAACGGTGGCGAAGTGGTTTCCGCCGACTCCTACTGAGTCGGATCTTACCCGTCTGATACGCAAGCGACAAATCTGAAGGCCCGGGGTCGACTTCGACTCCGGGCCTTCTCGTTGGCGGACGGTAAGCGTCGCACTCATCCGATCAGCGCCTCCAATCCGGGAGAGAACCCTCGACACACAATACGACGCTGAAGGAATCGGCCGGTCGGACCGTTCCCGCCGACGATTGGGAGGGTCTCGGACCAGACGCGCAGACCCTCCAACGAACCGCCCAGCCAACGACGAAACCGAATTCTCTCGCGCAGACCTTCGCGGCGGCCGAGGAAGTCGACCGTGAGCAGCGTGGAGAATGCGGCGACGTAACCGGCGATCGTTCCCCACCCCAGACCCAGCGAGGGGCAACCGAAACGGAACGTCGAGAGAAACGCGAGCGTCCCCAGGCCGCCGGCAGGCATCGAAACGGCCATCCGTCGTGCCGGCACCGGTCCCGATTCAAGGTGGGTCGTGATCAGAAGCGCGAGTGATCCTCCCGGAAACGTGATGAACCTTCCCGACCAGGCCGGTCCGGCCACCCGCCGCAGGAGTCGGATCAGCACGACATAAACGACCGGGACGGCCGTCCTTCCCGCCAACACCCACGCACTCGGTCTGACCGGGGGCCTGGGCTCCTCACGCGGTGCGATCCGCGCTGGTATCTTGCAGGCAAGGTGGCTGGCCATCGCCACTCCGATTCCCGCGATAAGTACGCTCGCTCCCGGTCCGGCTCGGGGTAGCCACCACAATCCGGATGCGATGATGACGTAAATCAAGACGGCCCAAAATGCCGACGAGGACACCGTGCGCCCCGTCGACACGGCCTTCGCGTACGATAAGGGAAGCGAAGTCGCGGCCACCATGCCGACCAAACACGCCTCCGAGGCGAGAGTCGCCTCCTCCAGACCACATTCGAGTCCGCAACTGATTAAGGTCAAAGCTGTCGTACTCGGCAGGCCCATTAACAGGCCGGATCGCCTCGGGCCGACGAGACGCTCCAGGGCGCGAAAACCGTGCGTCATACTCACCATCACGGTGATCTGAACGAGGGGTCCGATCATCGACGGATCGCTCCCTGCGAAGGGGGACCAGATTCTCTGTAACGAACGGTGATCGGAAAATCTGGAAGAGGTTCGAAAGACCCGGCAACCGCCGAGTCGGAACGTTCCAGTCCGGTCGACCGCACGCGAGAGAGTCGGCAAGTCCCAGGTGTCATTCCAAAGGTGTCTATCAACGCCTGCGAACACTTCTCGATCACGAGAGCCAATCTTGGCCGAAGCCTCAAACTTCCCGTCGCTCCCTTGGGATTGATCAGATCCAAAGAGATACGGGAACCTGCTGGGTTGTATCGGTTCTTTTGTTTGGCGAGTTTGGGAAATCTTGGTCGATTAGGGAATTTCATTCAGATTTGTCCCGTTCGCGGGAAATACGAAACCGGTAGGGAGCGATTCCGCAATTCGTGGCCGGGAATTTGCTGGGTACCCTTTGACAAGGCCATCGGTAATCGCGTCCGATTTCTAACAAACGGGAACAGGGATTCGATCCCGCTTCGACGGTGCCTTGTCACGAGAAGATCGTGTTCGATAAACGACCGCGAGACTTACCGCGTCTTGTGCGTGCGGGAGACGATTGACCGGCTGCTTGAAAACCGTCGCGCGATTCGTTCGAGAGTCTCCCGCGACCGGGGGAGCGAGCCTCGTCGGACTTGCCGGTAGCCTGAAGCGATTCCTGTTTTGAAAGAAGCGAAATGGTAGATTTCGGCCGAACTCGCAAAGCCTCTTTTTTCAACGTGACGCAAGTTTTTTGATGAATAAGTCTGGCAGACCGATTAAACTCTTGATGGATGTCGAATTCTGGAATAGGGACTGCCCGTCCGACCCGCCTGATCTCCGCGCGAAAAATCAAACCGACGACGACATGACCCGGTAGTGTGGGAGGGAGTGGCTAATGCTTGGGCTTCGCTTTTCGCCGATAGGTTTGTCAATCCGGACGCTAAACGCTTTCGGTGTGCTAAGTTTCCTCGCCCTTTCATCAATGGTGCTGGTGGGTGCGGCTCCCGAGGAGCCGAAATGGTCGGCGAAGCAGAAGAAGCATTGGTCGTATGTCGCTCCCACCCGCCCCTCGCCTCCTGAAGTGAAGGATCGCGGTTGGGTCCGAAACCCGATCGATCGCTTCATCCTTGCGGGGATGGAAGAGATGGGGGTGAGCCCCGCCCCGGAGGCTGAGCGACGGGCCTTGATCCGTCGTCTCACGTTCGACCTGACCGGTCTGCCTCCCACTCCCTCGGAAGTCGACGCATTTGTAAATGATAAAGCCGTTGATGCTTATGAACGGGTTGTCGATCGGTTGCTCGAAAGCAAGCCTTACGGGGAACGCTGGTCGCGGATGTGGCTTGATCTGGCCCGTTTCGCCGAGAGCGACGGCTACAAAAGCGACAAAACAAGGCCTCTCGCCTGGCGGTATCGAGACTGGGTGATCAAGGCCCTGAACGACGATATGCCCTACAACACATTTGTCGCCCAGCAGATCGCGGGAGACGAGATCGCGCCGACGGACCCGAATGCGTTCGTCGCGACGGGTTTTAACCGCAATTATCCCTTTGAAGACAACAACATGGTGAAGGGCCTGAACCAGCAGCTCATGTTGGAGGATTTGACCGACACCACCGCGTCCGTCTTCATGGGCATGACGATCGGCTGCGCCCGCTGCCATAACCATAAGTACGACCCGATCAGCCAGAAGGATTACTTCCGCTTCAAGGCGATTTTCGCCGCCAGCACGCCCAAGGACGACGCCTCGCTCGGTGCGCCGATGGAGCAGGCGTTTCATGCGTCGATCGAGGCCGAGCATCAGGTGCGCCTCAACGTGATCAAGAAGGCGATATCTTCGATCGAGCAGCCTTATGTGTCGGTGTTGCTGAAGGACAAGCT
>JAYVYS010000025.1:0-12775 GCA_043784005.1 Isosphaeraceae bacterium | reverse complement strand
TTCTTGTCCTTCTTGCGACGTCGCGGAGGCAGGATCGCCTCGGCGTATTCCCAGATTTGTTCGGCGGTCTCGAAGACCTTTTCGAAAATCCAGCTTGAGTCGTATTCACAGTCGTCGGTCGTGTATTCGCGGCAAATCTTGGGACGATCGAGATAGACCCCGCAGAGGTTTTTGCGGGTGAGATACTTGCAGCGGGACATCACGACGAGATACCACGTCGCTTTTTCGACGTAGATCAAGGTCTGTCCGTGGGCGAGATACCAACGCACGGCGTCGAAGTCGTCCCAGGTCGTGGGAGTTTCGATTGGTAGTGAGAAGTATTTGCAGCATTTGCCGACACAGTGGTCGCAGAGGCATTCGCCGGGTTTGAGATCCTCGCGGCGGACCTTGGGCTTCTTCATCTTGAGAGAGGCACCTCGGCAGGAACGAACGGTTCAGACGCGACGGGGGTGGCGGACGACCAGCGTTTGGATCACAGAATGATAACAGGCGAGGCGAATCGCGGCCACATGCGCATCGGTCGTGCCGCAGCAGCCGCCGATGAGCCTCGCGCCATGGGATACGAATGCGGGAACGGCCTGGCCGAACGCTTCGGGTCGTTCATCCACCATGCCTCCCCCGAGTGAAGGCCCCGACGGTCGGACAAGGAGCGGAAGACTTGTGCTCGTGCTGAGTCGTTCCGTCCAGGGCAAGACCGAATCGGTGCCGCTCATGCAATTCACGCCGATCGCCGAGACGCCGAGATCCTCGAACTCCTTGACGTAGCTGTTCACGGCCATGCGCGGCCATTTATAAAGACTGACAAATCGAGGGATCAAGATGCGATATTGAACCGCTTTCAACGCGAAGGCCGCCTGACGTTGCGAGTGCGTCTCGAAGAGCAAGGCGTCGACCCCGGTCTCGGCCAAGGCCTCGGCCTGTTCGAGGTAGTCGCGCGATGTCGTGTCTTCGGACCCGGTGGGACCGATCGAACCCACGACAAACCGATCAGGGCCGGCGGCCTCACGCGCCATTGCCGCGGCCCAGCGGTTGATCGCGGCGACGCGGTTTCCATACCCTCGCGGTTCGAGCCAGGTCCGGCTCGCGAGGAAGGTATTCGTCAAGAGCACCTCGGCCCCCGCCGCGACATCGCGCGCATGAATCGTCGCCACGTCATCCGGGTGAGTGAGATTCCAGAGTGCCGAACCGTCCTGTTCATCGTCAAGATTGAGGCCGCGCTCGACAAGTCGGGTCCCCATCGCGGCATCCATGACCAGCGGCCCGCGGACCATCGCGTCGAGCAATCGGTTACCCTGTCGTTCAATCATCGGCGCGCGGTCGATTCCGGAATTTGGCGCTGACGCGGACCAAAAAACGGGTCTCCTCGTCGGTCAGGGCGGAGCGGCCTTGGCGATGGATCTTGTCGAGAATCTCATCCATCCGACGATCTTCGGCCGCCTCTTTTTCCTGCCGTCGCTGCCGACGGAGGTCAGACCGCCGCCATCGCCAGCGTTTCAACGCGCTTTCTCGATACGGGCGGACCTTGGCCGCGTTTGACTCCAGGCTGGTATAGCCCTCGGAGAAGTCGTAGCCGAAAACCCCATCCTCATAGAATCCGCCCTCGTCGAGCATTCGTGCTTCGATCCGGACGATGAACTCGATCAATACGGCGATCATGATCAGCCAGACCCCGTCCACCTTGTTCTGAAGGAGGAGCCTCAAGAGACCGCCAATGAAGATCAGGAGGGCGATGCCGCGAGAGAGGACCGGGGGAAGCAGATTGTCCTTGGTCGGCGTTACCGAGGCGTGCGCGAGGTATGACCGCACCACCCGGCCGCCGTCAAAGGGGAGAGCGGGGATCAGGTTGGTCAGAAGGAGCACCATATTGAGGTAGCCGAACCAGCCGATCCACCACGCGGGGGTATTGAATGATGTGGGAAGATTGGTGGCAATCAGGATCGGAGCGCCGGTCCCGAGACTATTTCCAAACGGGTTCAGGATGATTCGGTAATGCATCAGCGCGAGCGTGAACGAGCAAATCGTCACCACGATGAAATTCGCGGCGACCCCGGACACGGCGAGGATGAAATGGTCGCCAGGACGGGTGCCGGGCGTGGGGCCGACAAGGTTTCCGAGCGGCCAGATGTGAACGTCCTCGGGCTCGGCACCCAGCCACCAGGTCACCAATCCGTGGCCGAGTTCATGAACGGCCAGGGCCGCTAATAAAAGCGCGAGCCAGCAGGCGGCGTGCAAGACATGATGCCCCGGCCCGAGCGCGGCGTTCAGGAGGGCGGTGGCGACAAAGCCCAGGAGCAGGACATGAGCCCGGACCTGTGCTCCTCCCCAACGACCGAGATTGACGGGCGACCACGTCAAGAAATCGGTCATAATAAGTCTACCGCGGCGGGGTTCGTTCCGTCTGGTTGTCCATCATCAGCTTGCATCCTGTAATCATAGTGTAACGCCCGTCAAGGGGCGCGCCAACGCGGAGAGCCAGGACGGTTTCATTCTCCGGGGCGCGATCAAAAGGTTTGATCGAATGGACGAAATTCGAGATTCGAGACATCCGTTCCAACGAGATTCGAGGGGCAAGAATCGAGAGTTCTGTTTCATTCCTCGGTTTTTCCATCTCGAATCTCGTCTCGCGAATCCCGTCTCTTCGCTTTCGGTAATGAGTAGGCATCAGCCTCAAACGATCGAGGTCAACTGACTTTTCGTGATCGATGATCCCGCTTCCGGCTCCTGGTTCGACCAGACGGCCTCTGCTAGACTTCAAGGGTTGCTCGAAACCGTACGGGGGATCGCGTCCATGTCCGTGCCCGCAGCGGAGGTCCGCGTTCACGTCAACCTCGGCCCGAGGTCGTACGACGTTGTCGTGGTGAGTGGACGGACCTCGGAATTCGGAGCGTTTGCGAAGTCCGCGATCGAATCCTCCTGGGCGGGAAGGAACTGCCGGCGCGCGCTGATCGTGAGCGACGAGCACGTGGCCTCGATCACTCAGCCCTATGCCGCCGCGCTCGAGGCCTTGGGAATCGTGACCTCGCTCGCGATCATCCCACCGGGAGAGGGCTCGAAAACCCTGGACCGCGCGGCGGACCTCTACGATCAACTCGTCAAACTCCGGGCCGACCGGCACACGGCCATTATCGCGGTCGGCGGTGGCGTGGTCGGCGATCTCGCCGGATTCGTGGCGGCGACTTTTGCGCGTGGACTGCCGCTGTTGATGATCCCGACAACCTTGCTGGCCCAGGTCGATAGCTCGGTCGGCGGCAAAGTGGGAGTCAACTTGCCTCGGGCCAAAAATATCGTGGGAGCATTTCATCAGCCCGTCGGCGTCTGGATTGACACGCAAACGCTGGAGTCGCTTCCTCCTCGTGAACTGCGTTGCGGGCTCGCCGAAGTGGTGAAGTATGGAGTGATTCTCGACGAGGACTTTTTTCAAGGCCTCGAAGCCCGCGCCGATCACATCTTGGCCCGCGAGCCGAACGCGATTCGCTGGGCGGTCGCGCATAGCTGCAAGCTCAAGGCGGAGGTTGTCACGCGCGACGAGCGCGAAGAGACGGGTCTCCGCGCAGCGCTGAATTTCGGTCACACGATTGGCCATGCCATTGAGGCCGTCGCCGGTTATGGTGGGGCGTTTCAGCATGGAGAGGCTGTCGCGGTCGGGATGGTCGCCGAGTCACGATTGGCCGAACGGATCGGATGGATCAACGGTGACCTCACCGAACGATTGATCGCGCTTTTGAACCGATTCGGACTTCCCACCCAGGTGCAAGGCTTGGAATCCAGCGACTTGATCGAGGCCATGAGCCGCGATAAGAAGAACCAGAAGGGGAAGACGCGCTTCGTCCTGCCGCGCGCGCTTGGTCGCGTTGAGCTGACGGACCTTCCCACGGAGGATGATGTCCGAGCGATCCTGGTGCGACTTTGATGGATATCACGCCCGTTCGGACCGACCCGACCCGACCTCATTTGAACCTGCCGAGGAGTTTCGATTGACCGACGACATCGCGACCCCTGATGATCGTGATGAGACACTCCTTGATTTGCTACGCCTCACCTTGGTGCCGGGCGTTGGACCGCGCACGAGCGAGACGCTTCTGGAGCGGTTCGGATCGCCGGGGCAGGTGCTCAGGGCGTCGCTCTCGGCGTTGCGAGACGTTCAAGGAGTCGGGCCGAAGCTGGCCGAGAAGATCGCCAGGGCTCGGAATGAGATCGATGCCGAGGGCGAATTGAAACTCGTGAGAAAGGCCGGCGTCAAGATTCTCAGGCAGTCGGACCGGGATTATCCGCCTCCATTGGGAGATATCCCCGATCCTCCTCGGATTCTCTACATGCGAGGAAACTACGAGCCCGGCGATCAGATCGCGATCGCGCTGGTGGGCTCTCGCAAATGCACGCCTTACGGGCTCCGCATCGCCGAACGTCTGGCGGCATCGCTGGCGCGCGTGGGCGTGACGGTCGTATCGGGTCTGGCTCGGGGAATCGACGCGGCGGCACATCGCGCGGCGATGCGCGCGGGGGGCCGGACCCTTGCCGTACTCGCCAACGGGCTCTCCGCTGTCTATCCGCCTGAACACGAAGGGCTCGCCCGAGAAATCGAGGAAGCGGGAGCGGTGATCAGTGAGATGCCGATGCGTCAGGGGCCGCTGGCGGGGCTCTTTCCGCAAAGAAATCGAATCATTTCGGGTCTCTGCCTCGGCGTGGTGGTGATCGAGGCGACGCCGAGAAGCGGCTCGCTCTCGACAGCCCATCATGCGATGGAACAGAATCGTGATGTCTTCGCGGTTCCCGGACCCGTGGATAGTCTGGCAAGCCAGGGATGCCACCGACTGATCCGAGACGGGGCGCGGTTGGTTGAGTCCGTGGATGACATCCTTGAGGAACTTGGCCCCCTCGTTCGCGAAGTTCGCGCCGCGCCCGATTCTCAAGGAGTGCGCCATCCCGCCGAGCTCACGCTCTCGGATCTTGAGCGCTCGATTCTGGGGCGTCTGGATGACCGACCCAAGGCCGTGGACGAACTCATCGTGGCCACCGGAATGACGGCCTCGCAGGTTCTGGCCACCCTCAGCGTGCTAGAAATGCGCCGGCTCGTCAAACGTCTGCCCGGGCACCAGTTCGTCCGCGCCTGAGCCGATACGTCAGCAATATCGCGCCCCCGAGCGTCGCCAAAACGAGGATCGAAGGCTCGGGAACAGCGGCGAGGAGAAGAAACGCGCGATCCTGCCCTTGAAACTTCCCGGTGCCGGTGATGTCGCCATTGAGGTTGATCCCCGAGGCCGAGTTCAGAATCCAGCCCGACCGCAGGTCGATCAAACTGTTCAGGTCGATGATCGTGTTCGGTTTGGTCGGGTCGAAGACGATGAATGCGTTCGAGGTTCCGGAACTGCTTAACGAAGATTTGCCGACGACGACATCCTTGTTATTGATCGCCATCGCGACACTCGAATCGGTTCCGTTCAGCACACCTAGATCGGTGAAGACGTTGGGACCTGTCGAGAAGAACGCGTGCGAACCGCCGCCGCTGCCCGAGCCGCCCGCAGCGCCCACCACATGACCCGCGTCGTTGATCGCGTTTCCCGTACTTGAGCCCGAGCCGCCGAGATCGTTGAGCGTGAGCCCATCCGCCGAGGTGCGAAAGGCGTGAGTCTGCCCGGGCGTCGACGTGTCGGAAGTACCGACGATCATCCCGGAATGATTGACCCCGTTGGCTTGGCTGTTCCGGCCTCCGAGAGTGCCCATAGGCAGCATCACGCCGGGGATGTCGCTAAAGAACCCCCTCGTCGTCAGTCGGTCTCCGGATTGAAGAAATCCGACGATCCGCCCACGATCGTTGATCCCTGTGGCCGCACTGTTCGTGTAGAGGAAATTCACGTTGGGGTCGTGAAGATCCTGCATGGTTCCCGGACCCGTGGAAAGGAATGCGTGCGTCCCGTAGACATCGGGGTTGGTCCGCAACTTGATCTCGCTCTGTCCGACGATCGCCCCGCCGTCCTGGCTGATCCCTAGCGCGGCGCTCGTCCTGCCGGTGCCAAGGGTTCCCAGCGAGACAAGGTGCCCGTTCGCGTCGGTCGCCGCGGCGACCGTGTTCGTCGCCGGACTCAATCCGTAACCCGCCACCTGATCCGAGTTATTCAAGGCCACGCCCGAACTAGTGCCACCGGGAGTCAAAACTCCCAGGTCGACAACGCGATACAACACATCGAAGCCAAGGCACGGTCTCGAATTGAGGGCCGTCATGAGCAGCGTTACGGTCAGCACCGATCGTGTTTTGCCCAGGAATCGCGTCACCGTGATTGATCCCCGGTTTGAGAGCACCGACGACTTTGTCGAAATGTCATCGAAGCGTTGCATGACTGCATTGATAAGTCATTTTACCGAAGTGCAATCCCGCTCATCAAGCATGATTCTAACGAATTTCCGGACGAAACGCATCAGAATACATCCAGATTACATGCACGCAATGATTTTGTCCGGCAACCGTGTGTGGTTTCCGGGCCACAGAGACGGGGGTGGGGGAATCAGGCGGGCTGAGGTCCGATGGTGGGGATAAGGTGGGCGTCGAGCCAGGCGGCGAGGTCGGCGAAAACTTTCTCCCGGCCGATCTCGTTGAACGGTTCGTGAAGCATCGGAGGGTAGAGCAGCAGCGTCTTGTCGAGAGAACCGAGGCGTTCAAAGACGTCGCGTGAGGCGCTGGGATCGATGACGGGGTCGGAGCCGCTGAGGATCATGAGAAGTGGCGCGCGGACTTTTTCGGCATTGGCGGAGACCCGCTGTGATCCCTCTCGCATCCCGAAGAAAAGCGGGGCACTCATCCTTCCATGCCGGAGGCGATCGTCTCGCCGCCAGGCCTGAAGAACCGGATCACGTGTCAGGCTTTCGGGCACGATCGATGACGGCAGAGTGAACCATGGTGCGATCCGAAGCAGGATCTTTCCGAGTCGCACCTGGGCCTTTGGAACCGGAAAAGCCAGCGCCAGCGCGGGGTTCGACACGACGACTCCCGCGAGCCGACCGGTCGCCTCGGCTTTGAGCATCGCATTGAGTGCGACGAGGCCTCCGTTGGAGTGTCCAAGTACGAAAAGGGGAAGCCCGGGCCGCTCTTTCTCGGCCCAGTGAACGGCGGAGAACAGGTCGTCGACGAGGTCATCGTACTGTCGGACAACCCCCCGACGGCCGGGGCTGAGCCCGTGGCCCCTGAGATCCGGGGCGACGAAATCGACGCCTGCGATCGGACCCACCGCGCGTGCCACGTGGTCGTAACAGGCCCCGTGCTCGTCAAAACCGTGAATGACGACCACCACGCCGCGAGGATCGGAAACCGCCCAGTGTCTCCCGTGCAGCGCCAGGCCATTTTTGCCCGGGATCTTCAATTCCCGGCACGTGACCTCACTCGCATTCGTCATTCTAACGACTCTCCGGACGGAAGCGGGGGATTCGATTCCCCCGCTTCGTGATAAGCGGCGGGTCCGATTTTCAGATTTTCTCAACGGCCGAACGGGCGGCGGTGAGGCACTCGGCGATCTCGGAAACCGGGTTCGCGGGATGCTCCTCGTACTCGATCGCCAGGCAGTACGCGTAGTTGATCTTCGCGAGCGCCTTGAGCAGATCGACGGTGCGCAGGTCTCCTTTGCCGAGGACGGTGAATTGGGTCGCGTCCTTGACGTCCTTCAAATGGACCCCGAAAGTCCGCTTACCGAAGACTTCCACGGCCCGGACGGGGTCTTCCTTCGAGCGCAGGAAGTGACCGGTGTCGACGCAGCAGCCGACCTTTTCGTGGTGATTTTTGAGCACGGCGGCAATTTTGTCGATGGTGTCGTAACGGTGTCCCGGCCCATGATTGTGGATGCCGATCCCCACGCCGTATTCCTCGACGAGCTTGTCGAGACTGTCGAAACTATCGGGGTCGGGGTCGGCCGAAACGTAACCCAGGCCCATGGCTTTGGCGAACTCGAAAATCTTGCGGTTGGCGTCGTGGTCCTTGTTGAAACGCATCACGCCGTAGCCGATCACGGTGACGCCGAAGCTCGCGGCCTTTTCCTTGAACTCCGCGGCGCGTTTCGGATCGACGGGAATGTGCGCGACGTACGACTCCCAATAGTTGAGCCCAAGATCCTTGGTGGCTTGCAGGGCTTTCTCCAGGTCGGGCTTTCCCGCGGTCGTCAGGCCTCGTAGCGAGTAGCTTTGCAAGCCCATCTTGAACGGCCCGTACGGCGGGCTCGCGTTCGCGGCGAGGGTCGAGTGGCCCAGCGCGAGCGCTCCCGCGGCCGCCATGCCTGCGACCAGGGCCTCGCGACGGGTGAACTTGCGGTCGTGTTCGTTGGTCGTCATTTGCGTGCGTTCTCCGGGTCGAGTCGATTCGACCGGCCGGATGCGGCCAGGTCATTTCGGTTTGAGGCTATCCTAACCCCCGAAGCTCTGCCAGACCCTGGCGCTTCATGCGTCCAATTCCCGCGCCTTTCAAACCCTTCACACCCTTGAGCGGCCGACGACCGTCGGGGTATTCTAGAGGCTCGATCGTTTTCGGGGATCGCGTGGAAACCCATCGTCAAATCGTCTTTTCAGGAGTCGGTCATGCCGCCACAAGGGAACGACCTTGGGATTCTGAAGCCGCTGGGCGGCGGCGATCCCGTGCCGCTCCGCAAAATCGAGCTGGTGATCGGCCGCCGTCCGAGCTGCGACATCTGCCTCGATTTCACCAACATCTCAGGCAAGCACTGCCTGCTGCGCTTTCATAATCAAGTCTGGCATGTGAAGGACCTTGGCAGCACCAATGGCACAACGGTCAATGGAGCGACGCTGAGCAGCGAACACACGATCATGCCCGACGACGAATTCGGAGTCGCCGGTCACCTTTTCACGATCGATTACACACCGGGTGCGCCGGAAACGATTCTGAGTCAGGCTCATGTCATTGAGGATGACCTGGTCGAGACGAGAAAGAAGCATTCGCTGATGGAACTCGCCGGGCTCGACACCGATGGCGAGCGTCCCAAGCGGAAACGTCAGACAAAGCCTCCCGAGGTCATCGAGCGGATTTCCGTCGACGAGGGCGAATTCGACGACGCTCTCCCACAGCATTTCAAGGCCCCCGTCCCCAAGACGGTCAAGGCCGACGATGACGATGATTTCCTCAAGCTCATTGAGGATGATGTGACCAAACCCGAGAAGAAATGACCGGGCGGAGGTCTTGCCGCTGGCGAGCTATCGCACCGGTTTCGCGGCGGCAGGACCGGGAAACGCCTTGGCGAGGGCCTGATCGAGAGCCGCGCCGCGGAGTTCGAGCCTCGTGATCACTCCCTGAGGATCGATCAGGAATGTCGCGGGGATCGAGTTGACGCCGAACGCTTCGACAACATCCGCCTCGCTGCTCGCGTTGTGAATCTGTCGCCAGGGCACGTTTCTCGTTTTCACGAAATCGGTCACCACAGGCTTGGTCTCATCGAGACTGACGCCAAGGATTTCGAATCCGCGTTCGCGGTACTTGGCGTAAGACTCTTGAAGCTTCGGCAGCTCGGCGATGCACGGAGCGCACCAAGTGGCCCAGAACTCGACCAGGACGTATTTGCCTCTCAGGCTGTCGAGCCGGAATGTGTCGCCTTTGAGATCTTTGGCGACGACCTCGGGAGCCGGCTTGCCGACCCGATCAAGGCGGCTGAGATCATCCCTGATCTTTTGACGAAGGGTCGGGCTCTCGCCGTAGCGATCGAGAAGGATCTGATAAACCTTACGCGCCACCGCGTATTCGCCTGCGCCCGTGGCGGCGGAGGCGAGCGAGTCGGCGAAGTTTGAGGCGAATTCTTCTTGCTCAGTCTTTCCCAGCCCCGTCATAAGATCCTTGTAGCGAGAGAGGGCCTGCGGGTAATCGTTCGCCTGAGCCCGCGACATCGTCGAAACGATTTGCGCCAGGGACTTGACCGGCCCCTCCGGCCGTTCCGCGAGGTAACGCTGAGCGATCTTTTCGTGATCGGTGAACCAGTCGTGCTCGATGACCTTATCGAACAGCGCCATGTAGGCCTGATCGACGTCATCGGCTTTGGAGTTGGCGATGATGTAGTCACTCAGGTCTTTGATCAGCGCCCGGTCGTGCTTCGCCTGGATCGACGAGACGTTCAAAACAGGCGTGGCGGCTTGTTGCGCCCGCACAGGACCGGATAGGAGGACGACAGCCCCGATGACGAGGATCGCGCGTATCAATGGCATGTCGGGGGCTCCTGCTCGATGATGATCAATTTGCTTGTATTCGCGGTGTAGGGTCGGTCGAGTCTTCGAGGCCCACCACGCATTGGCCGACGGCGGGCCTCGAAGACTCGACCCGTCCTACAAAACTTACCTATCCGGCGACGTGAGCCATCGCGGACCTAGAAATGGGTTTCGCCACAGGTTGAGGCGCGGCCAACAGGTCTTTGATCGTCTTTGACCACGCTTCGCAGCAGCTCTCTCTCTCGTGGTGAGCGAGGAACGCGGCACGGCCTCGGTCGCCCATGCGCTGGACCGTTTCGGGATCGGCGGCCAGGGTCGTCAATGCGTCGACAAGCCCCGAGGTGTCGCCGAGTCGTATGCTGATTCCACAGCCCGACTGTCGGACGGTATCGGCAGTCTCGCAATGCGCGGGCCCAACGAAAATCGCGGGGCGCGCCGCGGCCATCACACCATAGAGCTTGCCAGGCACGACAATTCCGGTCATCTCGGCACGCATCGAGATCAGGTGGACATCGGCCATCGAGAGCGAAGCGTGAAGTTGTTCGCGAGGGAAATAGTCGAGGAATCGCACGTTCGAGAGCCCCTCGGCGTCCTGAGCCGCGCGAACCTCAGCCATTCGCGGGCCGTCGCCGACGAACAAGAATACGATGTCGTCTCGATCTTTGAGCTGACGCGCGGCCTCAAGAAACTCGTCGGCCGAATGCGCCAGGCCGAGGTTGCCCGAGTACATCGCCACGAACTTGTCAGTCAGTCCAAGTTGCGCCCGGAGCGGATGTCCCGCGCGAGGTATGGGATAGATCTCATCCTTGCGGGACCAGACCGGGATGATCGTTACGCGCTCGGGTCGGACACGCTTGGCGAGGATGCGATCGGCCATGTACGGACCGAGCACGACGACCTTGTCGGCTTGTCGGTAGACATGATCGCTCAGCCACGCGAGCCAGGCCGCCGCGGGATTGCGACGCGACATCCTTCCGAGGGCGAGGCTGGCGTCGGGGTGAAGGTCCATGCTCCAGTAGATGTGCCGCGCCCCTTTCAGGCGGCGGAGCATCGTCCCGACCAGGCCGATGATCGGCGGCGTGGTGAGCGTCACCACCACATCAAAGCGGGGAAGTCGAAGGGCGAGCGCGGTGGCTCGGGCGTAGAAGCTGAGGTAGTCGGTCATCCGGCGGAGTGTGCTTTTGCGACCCAGCGAGGTTGCCGGTACCCGATGGATGTGAACCCCGTTGTGGATCTCGAACGCGGCAGGCCGAGGCGCGCCCGGCTTGTAGCCAGCCTGCGCGCTGACGACATGGCATTCGTGACCCTCGGCCGCGAGTGACTCGACCAGGTCGGTGAGGTGCTGAGCCGTCGAGGCGTGGTCGGGCCAGTAATATTGGTTGATGAAAAGAAAACGGCGACGGCCCGCGCGATCGTGCAAGTTCAGGAGCTTCGAGGTGGCGAGCCCGCCGGGAAGCCCCGACTCCGCCATCCATTGCCGCCCCGGTTCGTCGAGTTGTTGGCGACGGCCAAGCAGAAATCGCCCCGCTCCTCGGGGAACCGAACCTCGCGTCTCGGAGGGTCGTGGAGTTCGGTTGCTCGATCCTTGAGAGGAATTCACCACTTGGCGTCCGCCTGAGCCTTGTTGGCCCGGTACCAGGAAACCGTCTTTTCCAGCCCGGCTTTCAAAACGGTCGGCGGTGCCCAGCCGTCGAGCGCTTGCTTCATCCGGGTCACGTCGAGCACTTTCTTGAGCGCGCCGTCGGGCTTATCCGAGTTCCAGATCATCTTGCCCGAGAAGCCCGACGCCGAGCAGACCGCGTCGGAAAGCTCACGGATCGTCGTACCGATCCCGGTTCCAATGTTCAAAGGAGTCGCGCAGTCGTCGTACTTCTCGGCCGCGAGGACAACGGCATCGGCGCAGTCTTCGACATAGATGAACTCGCGAATCGGCTTGCCGGTTCCCCAGACTTCGACGCTGGGAGCCTTGGCGATCTCCGCCTCGACAAACTTCCGCACCAGGGCCGCGACGACATGCGAACGGTCGGGATTGTACGAGTCACCCGGCCCGTAAAGGTTGGTGAGGATCAAATGAACGGAATCGAGGCCGTACTGTTTCTTATAGGCTTGTGCCTGAACGGCCATCATCTTCTTGGTGAGCCCGTAATTCACGACGCTGGCGTGGCAAGGGCCTGCCCAGAGGTCTTGCTCTTTGAGTTCGCCCTCAAGATAGCCGGGGTAGCTGCACGCGGTGCCGATGGCGACGAACTTCTCGACCTTCGCCAGCCGAGCGGCCTCCATGAGGTTCGCGCCCATCACGAGGTTCGAGTAATACAGCTTGGCGGGCTCGGTCTGGTTGATCCCGATCCCGCCGTAGTACGCCGCCGCGTGAAAGAGGACATCGGCGGGGTGTTCGAGCAGGCACTTGAGACCGGCTTCGAGCGTCGTGAGGTTGTACTCACGCTGGCGCGGAACGAACACCTTCGCCCCGTAGCTTTCGAGCCTCTTCACCAGGTGCTGTCCAAGAAACCCCGCGCCGCCGGTGACAGTGACCCGCTTGTTTGACCAGAATCCCTTCATGGTTGCTCCTCAATGGATGTGGACGGGAGACAAG
>JAYVYS010000024.1:0-6089 GCA_043784005.1 Isosphaeraceae bacterium | reverse complement strand
CTCTAATAAACATCGCGCCGGTATCGCCCTGCGGCGGTGAGTGACGTGAGGTGGGTCTTGGCCTCTTCGGGGCTCATCGCGCCATGCTGGGCGATCACTGTTTGTAAGGCACGGTCAACGTCCGCGGCCATTCGCTTGGCGTCTCCGCAGACGTAAATGAAGGCACCTTCGTTCAGCCAGGCGAATAAATCGGCTCCTTGCTCGATGATGCGCTCTTGGACGTAAAGCTTACGTTCCTGGTCGCGACTGAACGCCGTGTCGAGCCGCGTGAGTACGCCCCGGCGGAGAAGCTCGTTGAGTTCCTCTTTGTACAGGAAGTCCGTAAAGCTCCGCTGATCGCCGAAGAAAAGCCAAGACTTTCCGCCCGCGCCGATCGCGTCGCGCTCGTGAAGGAAGGCGCGGAAGGGGGCGATGCCCGTGCCCGGGCCGATCATGATGATGGGCGTCTTCGGGTCCGCCGGAAGGGAGAATCCGTGTGATTTCTGAACGAAAACCCTCAGCGAAGACTCGGGGCCGACCCGATCCGTCAGCATGGTCGACGCCACCCCCTTGCGACCCCGCCCTTGGAATTCATACGCCACGCGACGGACCGTCAGGTGGACCTGACCCACGTGTCGTTTCGGAGAGCTGGAGATCGAGTAAAGCCGGGGTTTGACAGGCGAGAGCGCAGAGAGGAACGTTGCAAGGTCGGGCCGGGTTGAAGGGAACCGGCGGAGCAGATCCAGGACGTCACAGCCGATGATCGGGCTGTCGTCGTCGATCAACGCGCGCGCGGCGGCGGCCTGCGCAGGGTCAATCGCCGAAGCGGCGAGTTGTTCGAGAAGGCCTCCGGTCACTTCGGAAAGGCAGTAGTCGGCGATCAGGGCCTGGCGAAGCGTTCGGGCCGGGTCGGTCGCGGTCGCGAATGGCTCGTCCCCGATCGCTCCCAGAGCCGCGACGATCTCGTCGACCAGCTCCGGGCAATTGTCGGGATAAACGCCGAGGGAATCGCCAACTTCGTAATGAGGACCGTTAAGCCCGAGATCAATCTCGACGTGCCGCGTCTCCTTCTCCGAGTCCGGCCCGTTGAGGTTCACCGAGCGGACAATCTTTCCCGTGAACGGATTTTCACGCGACCACCCCTTTGTCACGGCGTGCGAACCCTTGGAGGCCGCGACGCTCTTCACCAGGCCGTTTCCGTTCTCGGCACGAGGCTGTTCCTTGACCAGACGTTTGAGGGTTTTGGTCGTCTCCAAACCGCCGGGCGAGCAGAGGGTGAGGCGGCTTTCGGAGCCCGAGGCGATGGCCTCGGCATAGGTCTTGCAGACGTAGCCGCATGCCCCGCAATCAAGCTGCGCCATTGCCGCCATGAGGCGTCGAGGCAGTGGCTTTTCCTTGGCCAGCTTCAACCGCTCAACGATCGGCAAGGCTGGGTCGTGCCAAGGCTCAAGCTCGGATTCAGCGACCGGAGCAGGAAGTAATGCCTGTGCCGTTGCCGTAATCTCGGGCGAGGCGGAGTGATTCAGGCCAAGCCAGCCGGCGAGAAAGCCATTCAGCCAGGCGCGCTGCTCAGAGTTGAAGGGAGCCGACTGGGGGATGAGCGATATGTCCATGTGTGCTCACTCAGACCGGTTGAAGAGAAGGGGCAGGATGGTCCAGCGCGGGAAGAGGCGCGGCGAGTGCCACGGCATTGAGCGCCTCGACGGTCTGGCGTCGAACGAAGGTCGCGAACGAATCATCGGAGTCTCTCTTGTGCGTTTGATAATGCCGCAAGAGCCGCTCGACCGCAGGGGCGACCTCGGCAAACGGCAAACACTCGACGACCCGACGGCCAATGGCCTGCTCGGCTCCCCAGCCGCCGCCGACGCAAAGATGATAGCCCTCCACCATATCGTCACCAACCTCGACTTTCGTGGCTTCCAGGCCGATATCGCCGATGTAGTGCTGGGCACACGAATGATGACATCCTGTCACGTGAATGTTAACGGGTTGATCGAGCGTCAGTCGCGATTCGAGGTAGGCCGCCAGGGCCATCGCGTTGGCCTTTGTGTCGGCCCCTCCGAATTTGCATCCCGCGCTGCCGGTGCAGGCGACCAGGCCGCTACGGATGCTGGAGGCGTTCCAGCCTAGGCCGAGCCGTTCGATGGCCTTTTTCACCGCGTCGATGTCGGATTCTTCGATGTCTGAGATCAAGAGGTTTTGCCACACGGTGAGGCGGATCGTGCCGCTGCCAAACCACTCGGCAAGCTCGGCCAGGCCTTCCATCTGATCGGCGCTGATCCGTCCGACCGGCAACACGATGCCGACGTAGAATTTGCGTGGTTGCTTTTGCGGGTGAAACCCGACATGACCCCAACGGTCTTCGCGTCCAGGCGGATCGCAACGGTCGCGCGCCACGCGGCGAAGCGGCGCGCCATGTTCTTTCTCAACCTCGGCCAGGAACCGTTCAAAGCCCCAATCGTCGAGCAGATACTTGAGTCGGGCCTTCTTGCGGTCGGTTCGATCTCCATGTTTGATGTACACGCGAATCACTGCCGCTGCGACGGCAACGCACTCGGAAGGCCGCAGCAACACGCCGGTGTCGCGTGCGAAATCGAGGTGGCCGGTGATCCCTCCCAGGGCGAGGCGGAAATAGACGCCAGGTGCCGCGTTCGGGTCGGCCGAGCCTTCGCCGATCCAGACCGCGTGGAAGCCGATGTCGTTGGTGTCGTCGAGGCTGGAAACGAGCCCGCCGCCGTCAAACGCGATGTTGAATTTACGAGGTAGCCCGTACATCTCTTTATGATTGAGAATGTAATGGTGCATGGCCTTCGCCAGCGGAAGCGTGTCGATAAGCTCTTGTGGGTCGATGCCGCATGTCGGGCTGGCGGTGACGTTGCGGATATTGTCGGCCCCCGCGCCTCGGGTGATGATCCCCAGGTCGGCGAGCCCTTCCACGACGGCAGGTGCGTCGCGCGGACCGATCTCACGGATTTGCAGGTTGGCTCGCGTGGTGACGTCGCTATAACCGCCGCCAAAGCGTCGCGCGATATCGGCGACGCCCCGAAACTGCCACGATTTCATCACACCCGCAGGCATTCGCATCCGGCACATATATGAATTTTGCGCGGGAGCGACGAAAAACAGGCCGGAATATTTGTAAAGGAACACGTCGGTATCTTTTGGAAAGACACCCGATTCGGCATTGGCATGGATTACGTCGTGAAACGCCAGAGGGTCGTTGGCGCGTTTGGCCAATTCCTCGCGGCAAAGGGTTTTGCCTGCCGCGAGAGCCCGATTTTGAGCCTCGGCCTGCATCGTTTGGGGGCCCACGGCGAGGGCGGGTGTGACCGGCACACCGCCCGGACCGATGCTCACATTCGCACCTTGAGACAGGTTTGAACCACTCCCCGAGAGGATGGGAAGGCCTTTGACAGCGCGAGCGACGTCGGCTCCCATCGCGAAGCCTTGAAGGAAATGTTTTTGCTCCTCGGTCAGACCTTTCGGCTCCGACATCGCTCGCACCTCCGGGCGGTTGTTGGTGATTGGGGGCTGCGGAAATCTCGCGGATAATCAGTCTTATTGATATTGGAGTGACGGATGGCTCAGCACTTGAATTTGTCCGATCAGCCAGCCATCAGTGGCCACCCGTCATGCTTTTCTCATCAACTCGTCGCGCCGACCAGTTCGGGTTCGAGCTTGCGGCGGTGCTGGGCGGAGGCTTCCGCGAACTCGCTCGCGGCGCTGAATTCCGTCTCTTCGGAGAAACGCACGGCAAATGCAAGGAACGAAGTCACCGTGACGATCGCGCCAAGGATCAAGAGGGCGGTCGGCCACGATGCGGACCCTTTGAAGAGGAAGCCGGCGGCAACGGCCCCGGCGTTTCCCCCCGCCCCGACGATCCCCGCGACGGAACCGAGTGCCTTTCGGTTTACGAACGGAACGACCGCGAACGTCGCTCCTTCCGACATCTTCATGAAGAGGCCGAAACCGATCATCGCCGGGATCGCCAGCGCGACACTCGACATCCTCGAAAAGAGCATCAGGCCGAGCCCTTCGAAGAAGAGCGCCGCGAAGAGCCAGTTGACTCGCCCCTTCAAGCCCCAACGCCCGCCGAGGCGGTCGCTGACGACGCCTCCCAGCGTGCGGGCGAACAGGTGCATCAAGCCCAGGGAACCTGCCGCGAGCCCCGCCGAGGCCAAGCCCAGGCCGAACCTGTCGGCGTAATACAGCGCGGCGATATTATCCATCGTCAGCTCGACACCAAAGCATGCTCCATAGAGAACGAACAAGGCCCAGACTCGCGGATCACGCGCGGCCAGCCGGAAATTACCCTTCGTCGACCCGACAGGTGGAAGCTGGCCGGACGCCCGAAGCTCGGCGAAATTGCCATTCGGGGTATCTTGCGTCAGGAAGTAATAGGCGATTCCTGTCAGAAAGCAGACCGAGCCGGCGGCCATCATCGCCGCTCTCCATCCCCAGGCCGAGCCCAAACCGAACGAGACGGCGAAGAGCGAAAACACCGCCGGCATGACCATCTGAGTCACTCCGCCCCCCATGTTGCCCCAGCCCGCAGTGGTAGCGTTGGCCGTGCCAATGCAGTTGGGCGCGAACATCACCGACGTATGATATTGCGTGATCACAAACGACGCCCCGATAACACCGATCGCGACGCGGAAGAAGAGAAACGTGGTGAAGTCGTGGGCGAGGCCGATCGCCATCACGGGCAACGAGCCGAGAATCAACAACCCGGTATAAGTGAGTCTCGGCCCGAGCCTGTCGCAAAGTCTTCCGACAATCAATCGAGCGATCACTGTGATCGCCACCGAGCCGATCACACACCAACCGATCTGGTCCTTTGTGAGCCCCATTTCGGTGCGAACCACCGACATCAACGGCGCGATTCCGAACCAGGCGAAGAAGCAGAGGAAGAACGCGAACCACGACATATGAAACGCCCGCATCGGTGGCGTCGTCACGTCAAACAGGTTGATCCGGGTAGCCTTTCCATCTCGTCGCATCGCAGACTCCATGAATGACGGTCATCGACTCGGAAAACTGTTCGACGGCTCGAACCGCCGGCCATGATCGGTCAACTTGCCTCGCGAGATCGGCACCTGGGTCCGATCGTTCTCGGTAATCGCTCGCACACGCACGGCACAGGCTTTGTAAGAAGGCTGACGCGAATAGGGATCAAAGTCGGCGAAGGTTAGACGGTTGGTCGCGGCATCGTGCATCGGTAGAAAGAGCTGTCCCCGAGGCACCGTCAGTGAGGGGTAGGCCAAAGCTCTTGCCGACCCCCGTCGCGATTCCACCATCACAGGCTGCCCCGCCTTTAATTTAAGCTGCTCGGCATCGACAGGATGGATCTCGACATGTAGCGACTCGGGGTCGAGCTTACGGAGCAATTCCGACTTTGATGTTCGGGTTTGCGTATGCCACTGTGAGGCACTTCCCCGGCCTGTGAGAAGCAAAAAAGGGAACGCTTCGTCGGGCTCTTCTGCCTGAGGTCGCGGGTTTTCAAAGACAAATTTCGCACGGCCGTCCGGATGATGGAAACGCCCATCCACAAAGAGCCGCCGTTGCGGAGCAGGGTCGGGATGCGATTCGGGATAGGGCCATTGAATACCGTGGTGGACGTCGATCATCTTGTAGTCACGCACTCCAGTGAAGTCGCACGGTTGACCGGCCGAGAGCTGTTTAAGCGACTGGAACACCGACTCCGGCGAGTCCCATTTCGCAAATAACTCCCCGCAGCCGTAAGCCTCGGCGGCGAGCTTGAAGATATGAAAATCGGCGAGTGCCTTACCAGGAGCCCGTCGGACCTTTTTGATGAGTCCGATCCGCCGTTCGGAGTTGATGAACGTCCCCTCTTTTTCTCCCCAACCTGCGGCGGGCAGCATCAGATCGGCGGCGCGTGCGGTCTCGGTCGAGTGATACATGTCCTGCACAACAAGGAAGTCGAGCTTGCCGAGCAACTCTCGAAACTCGACCTGATCGATCCATGAATGCGCGGGATTCGTGGCGATTATCCAGAGGCCTTTGATCCGGCCGTCACGAACTCCCGCGAGGATCTGGTCGTAAGCCCAGCCCGTTTTTGAGGGGATGCGATCGACCGGGATATCGAGGAT